>JBBSQG010000293.1:0-4617 GCA_038258125.1 Solirubrobacterales bacterium | reverse complement strand
CCGTCGCGCGAGCTTCGCCGCGCCGAGGGCGAAGAAGCCGCCACAGCGCTCGTCGATGTGCGAGTAGCAGCGCAGCCGCGGCTCACGCGTCAGCGCCAGCACGAGCGGCGACGAACGCGAGCCCGGCGACGTGCAGGCCTCGCGCACGCCGCAGCGCGCGAGCTCGTCGACGAACGCGCGCAGCAGCCGGTGGGTGTCGGGGCGGGCGGGCCGGATGGCGGGCGTGCCCGAGCCGCTCCTACTTCTGCACGGCTTCACGCAGACCGGGCGCGGCTGGGACGAGGTGGTACGCCACCTCGACGGCGAACGCTATCGCGCGCTTGCCCCCGACATTCGGGGCCACGGCGCGGCCGGAGCCGAGCGCCCGATCGACTTCGAGGCGTGCGTCGCCGACGTCGCCGGGCTCGTCGCCGGCCGTTTCGCGCTCGCGGGCTACTCGCAGGGCGGCCGGCTGGCGCTGCACATCGCGCTCGCCCACCCTGATCGCGTGACGAGACTCGTGCTCGTCTCCGCCACCGCCGGGATCGAGGACGACGCCGAACGCGCCCGCCGGCGCGCCGCCGACGAGCAGCTGGCGGATTGGATGGCGGCCGAGGGCCGGCTCATGAGCGAGGTCGCCGACCGCTGGGGAGCCCAGCCGCTGTTCTCGACCCAGAGCACGGCGGTCGCCGCTGCCGCCCGCGCCGACCGCATCTGCAACCGGCCCGCCGACCTCGCCGCCGCTCTGCGCGGGATCGGCACCGGAGCGATGGCGCCCCTGTGGAAGCGGCTCGGCGAGCTGACGATGCCGGTCGCCGTGCTCGCCGGAGCGCTCGATCGCCGGTACGTCGCGCTCGGCGAGCGGCTCGCGGACGGGCTCGGGCGGGCGACGCTGACGGTCGTGCCTGACGCCGGTCATGGGCTTGCGCTCGAGGCGCCCGTGGCGGTGGCGGCGGCGATCGGGGGGTTGCGGGCCGACGGTCCAAGCGCCATCATCCGCTGACGGTTGGCCGGTAGGCGCGGGCGCTTCGGAGACCCACAAACGGACGCGCTGGGGATGCACTCACGCCTGGCAGCCGGCTGCCGGCCGAGCTGCCGCCGCGTCGTCACGGTTGACGACCCCACCCACGACCTACGCTAACGCGATCGAGCCAGACCAGCCATCCGCTGCCAACGACCGCGACGCGGAGCTGCTTCAGCGCCTGCGTGACGCGCAGGCCGAGAATGATCGCCTCGACGCGGTGCGCACGCAGCTGTTCGAGCAGCTGAAACGCAGCGTCGAGAAGCAGCGCCGCGTGCGTGAGGGCCATCAGCAGCAGGTGCAGCGCGCGGAGGGCCAGATCGCCGATCTGGGCCAGCAGGTCGCCCGCGCTCAGCAGGAGATCGAGAGTCTGCGGACACGCGGCGATCGCGACGCGGTGGAGACGACTTCGCGGGTTTCGCGCGATGTCGGGCGCATGCGCGCCGAGCGTGATCGCGAGCGCGAGCGCGCATCACTGCTCTCCAGCCGCCTGGATGAGGAGGCCGCGGAACGCGCGCGCGAAGTCGAGCGGGCCGCAGCGCTCGAGCAGCAGCTGACCGAGACGCGGGCGCAGGAGGCCCGCCGCACCGCCCGCGAGGAGGAGCTTCAGCAGCGCCTGGCCCAGGCGACGCGGGCGATCCACGCGGCCGGTGTTCAGGCCGTCACGCTCGGGGGGCGGGCCGCCGAGGCCGAGCGCGGCGTGGCCGCGGCGCAGCAGCAGGCGGAGGCGCGCATCGCCGAGATCGAGCGTGGCGCAACGCAGGAGCGCGCCGACGCCGCCGCGGAGGTCGCTCGGGAGCGCGAGGCAGCGGCGCGCGCCGCCGACGAGATCCGCCGCAGCTGGTCGGAGCGCTTGGAGGAGCAGGGCAAGCAGCGTGAGCGGGCCGAGAGCGAGCTGTCCGCGCGCGCCGGTGAGCTTGCCGAAGAGCTCGATCTCGCGCGCCGACGCACGAGCGAGGCAGAGCGCGCGCTGCTGGCGGTGACGCGCGAGACCGACGCGCGCGTCGCGGAGCTCGAGGCCACCCTCGAGGCGGCCCGCGAGGACGCCGACGCTCGCGTGGCTGACCTCGAGCAGACGGTCCAGCGGATCGGCCTTGAGCTGCCCCAAGCACTCGCCGAGGCAGCCGGCGAGCTTGACGCCGTGCGCCGCGAGGCAGCCACAGACGTCGCCGCGGAGCGCGCCGGTCGTGAACAAGCCGAGGCCCAGGCCGAAGCGCTCGGCGCTCAGCTTGAGCAGGGCCGGCAGGCATTGGAGGAGCGCGAGCGTGCGCTGGCCGCGGCGGGTGAGGTGGCCGAGCGGGAGCTGGCGGCGGCGGGTGAGGCAGCCAAGCGGGAGCTTGCGACGGCACGAGGCGACGCCGACGCGCGCCTGGCCGAGCTCGAGCAGGCGGCGGCGCACGAGCGCGAGCTGTTCGATGCGCGGACCGCGGAACTCGAGCTGGCCGCCGTGCACGCCCGTGAGGAGGCCAGCCGCGAGGTAGCCGCTGAGCTTGCCGATGCGCGCGACGATCTCGTCCAGTCGCGCGAGGTCGCCGGAGCCGAGCTGGCCGATGTGCTCGCGCGAGCCAATGACGAGCTCCAGCGCGCCCGCGCTGACGCCGGCCGCGAGCTTGACGAGCTTCGCGCCGAGTCCCAGCAACAGGTCGATGCGGGTGCGGCACGCATCGTCGGGCTCCAAGCGGCGGCGGACGATGCGCAAGCGAAGATCGAGCACATGCTTGCCGAGCGCGCCGAAGCCGAAGCCGTGGCCGAGACGCGGCTGGTGGCGCTGGCCGAAGAGCTCGAGCGGGCGCGGCAGGCGGCCGCGGAGACCGAGCTTGCCCTGACGATCACGCGCGAGGAGGCATCCGAACGCGCGGCGCAGGCCGATGCGGCGGCGGCGGCGGAGCGCGCATCGCTTGAGGCCCGGAACACCGAACTGGAGTCGTCGGCGGCCCAGGCGCGCGCGGCGGCCGAGAACGAGCTCGCGGCGGTGCATGAGGCGGCGGCCACACGGCTGGCTGACGCGAAGGCGGCTGCAAAGGTCAAGCTCAGCGAGACGAAGACTGAGGCCAAGCGCGTGCTCGGCGAGGCGCGGTCGCAGGCCGCCCAGCTGGCTGAGGAGCTCGAACAAGCACGTCACGGCGCCGAGCAGGCGCTGCAGCAGGTGCGCGAGCAGGCTGACGCGCGCGCCGCGGAACTCGAGGCCCAGGCAGCCCTGGCGGGCGAGACGTTCGCCACGCAGATCGCGCAGCTCAAGTCCGACGCGGCGGCGGCGGCGGCGGAGCAGGGCGAGACGTACGCTGCGCAGATCGCGCAGCTCAACGCTGATGCAGAGGCGGCGGCGGCGGAGCAGGGCGCGGCGGCGGCGGCGCGGCTGGCCGAGTCCGAGAACGAGACCGAGCGCCGGCGCGAGGAGTTCGCGACCCGCGAGGCTGAGCTTCTGCAGGCGTCCGCCCAGGAACGCGACGACGCGGAGCGGTTGCTCGCGGCGGAGCGCGAGCAGGCGGCTGCCGCCCTCGCGCAGGCGCAGGCGCAGGCCGCCAGCGAGCTCGAGGAGACGCGCACCCAGCTGAGCGAGCAGCTCGAGGCCGAGCGCGCCGAACATGAGCGCATCGCCGCGGAGGCAGCCGCCCGCGCGGCAGAGCAGTCCAAGGCGCTGGGCCAGACACGGTTGCTCGCGAGCGAATCATCACGCGCGCTCGTCGCGGCGCGCCAGAGCTTGGCTCGCGGCGTGGAAGAGGCGGAGCTTGTCGCGGAGCGCACGCGCAAGGACTTCGAGGCGCGGCTGGCGGATGTGGAGGCGGCGGCGACCAAACGCGCTGAGGAGGACGCCGCCGAGCTCAACCAGACGCGAGCGGACGCCGCGCAGGAGCTCGCCGGGAAGCGCGAGGAGTCCGCGACGCGGATCGCGGAGCTCGAGGCGGCCGGGGTGGCGGCTGCCGAGGCGGCCGAGCAGGAGCTCGCGTCGGCGCGTGAGGGCGCGACCACCGAGCTCGCCGCCACGCGCGAAGCCGCGGCCGACGAGCTCGGGCAGGTTCGCGAGGCGTTCGCGGCGCAGATCGCCGAACTACAGGCCGACGCGGCCCAGAGGGCCGAGGCGTCCGAGCGCGAGCTTGTCGAGCAGCGCGAGCAGTCCGAGCGTGAGCTTGTCGAGCAGCGCGAGCAGTCCGAGCGTGAGCTTGTCGAGCAGCGCGAGCAGTCCGACCAGGAGCGGATCCAGTCGCAGGAGGCCGCCGAGGCACAGCTCACCGCGGCGCGCACTGAGGCCGCGGACGAGCTTGCCCGCACCCGCGAGGAGCTCGAGACACGCCTCACCGATGTGCAGGCCGAGGCCGCCGAAGCGGCCGAGATCGCCGCGGGCGAGCTCATCGATCTGCGCGCGACCGCGGCGGCCGAGCTGGAACTGGCAGGCGAGACCGCGGCCGCCGAGCTGGCCGCCGCGCGCAAGGCGGCCGAGCACGAGCTCGGCGACCTGCTCGGAACATCGGATGCACGCATAGCCGAGCTCGAGTCGGCGGCCGAGCAGACGCGCGAGGAGGCCGAGCGGGTGCTCGCCGAGGTTCGCGACGAGGCCGAGACGGAGCTCGCCGCCGCCCGCGCGGGCGCTGAGGCCGAGCTCGCCGCCGGCCGCGCGG
>JBBSQG010000292.1:0-4618 GCA_038258125.1 Solirubrobacterales bacterium | reverse complement strand
GGCACCCATGACGAGCACCCAGCCGCCGCTGTAGTCCTGCGCGTCGTAGGCTGTGTCGCCGGCGCCCGACGCGCCGTAGCCCCAAGCGCCCGCCGCCGTCTCCTCGCCGAGGAAGTCGGCGATGTTGCGCACGAGCGCGACGCGCAGGTGCTCGACCGCCCCCGCCGACGCCTTGACCACGGCCGGCGTCACCGCCGCCGCGCGCCGCTCGCAGATCACGACGCCGGTCACCCCCGCGCACTCCGCGCTGCGCGCGATCGCACCGAGGTTCTGCGGATCCTGCAGCTCGTCGAGCGCGACGATGAACGGATCGGCGCGGAGGAGCAGCTCCGCGCCCGACACGTAGGGGTCGCCGCCGGCGTCAGCGCAGACGCCCTGGTGGTCGGAGGACTCCGCGCGGCGCTCGATCTCCTCGGGCCGCGCGACCCGGGCGCCGGCCTGCGACAGCCACGGCTCGCGCGCGAGCAGCCGCTCGGTCGCCCAGACCTCGCCGATCTGGCGGCGCCCCGCGCGTAGTGCCTCGCGCACGGGGTTGCGGCCGTAGAGGATCACTGCTCGATGCGCACGAGCTCCGGCCCGCCGGGCCCGTCACGCACCTCCCAGCCTCGGTGGCGCAGTTCGTCGCGCAGGCGGTCGGACTCGGCATAGTCCTTCGCCGCGCGGGCCGCCTGGCGGCGCTCGAGCAGCTCCTGCTCCTCGGCGCCGGCCTCGCTGCCGTGCTCGGCGAGGTTCTGCAGCCCGAGCACCGCGAGCATCTCGACGAGGTCGGCGCGGCCGACCGGCGTGCTGCCGCCGCGCCGGTTGGCCTCCTTGATCCAGTCGAACATCGCGGCGAGCGCGGCCGGCGTGTTGAAGTCCTGCGCGAGCGCCGCGAAGAAGGCGTCGCGGTAGGGGCGCATGTCGGCAGGCGATTCGCCGTCGACCAGGCCACGAGCAGCGTCGCGCACGCGGGCCACGCGCGCGAGTGCCTCCATGAGGCGCATGTCGTCGAAGGCCATCGGCTGGCGGTAGTGGGCGCCGACGAAGAGCATGACGAGCGCGTTGCGGCCGACGTCCTCGAGCACCTCGTGCAGCGCCATTACGTTGCCGACGCTCTTGGCCATCTTCTCCTCGCCGAACTGGAGCATTCCGTTGTGCATCCAGATCTGGGCGAGCTCGGCGCCGCGCGCCATCCGCGTCTGCGCGGCCTCGTTCTCGTGGTGGGGGAAGGCGAGGTCGTTGCCGCCGCCGTGGATCTGAAACCCGACGCCGAGCTGCTCCTCGGCCATCGCCGAGCACTCGATGTGCCAGCCCGGGCGCCCGCGGCCCCAGGGCGCGAACCAGACCGTGTCCTCGCCGTCCTTGTGCGCCTTCCAGAGCGCGAAGTCCAGCGGGTCTTCCTTCAGCGGGGCGCCCACCGGCGAGAGTCCGTCGTCCTCGCCCTGGTTCATCTCGTCGATCGCCCGGTGGCTCAGCGAGCCGTAGTCGTCGTCGGAGCGCACGCGGAAGTAGACGTCGCCCTTGACGGCGTAGGCATGGCCGCGCTCGATCAGCTCACCGATCAGCGCCACGATCGGCTCGATCGTCTCCGACGCCAGCGGCTCGGCGTCGGGGCGGCCGAGCTCGAGGCCGTCCGTGTCGGCGATGTACGCGGCGGCCATCTCGGCGGCCAGATCGGCGCTCGGCACGCCGCTGGCCTGGGCGGCGTCGTAGATCTTGTCGTTGACGTCGGTGATGTTGACCACGAGCGTGACGGCGTGCCCCTCGTGCTCGAGGAAGCGCTTGAGCAGCGAGTTGACGACGAACGGCCGCGCGTTGCCGACGTGGATGCGCGCGTACACCGTCGGTCCGCAGGCGTAGATGCCGACGTGGCCATCGGCGCCCGGAGCAAGCTCGCGCAACGTGCCAGAGCGCGTGTCGTGCAGGCGAATCGTGGCCATCGCGATGACCCTAGCGTTCGGTCGGCCGGGTCAAGGTTCCCACCGGATATCCGATGCATTCATATGTACGGGTCGTGCAACGAGGGTGAAGGGTAGGTTGCAGCCGAGGATGGCTGCACCAGTCCCGCACGCAGAGCGTCTGTCCGCCGTCGAGGCGGGGTTTCGATCGCTCCCCGACCGCTATCTCGGCACCGAGCCGGGGTTCGACGCGACCTGGCAGATCGTCCTGGGCGATGTCGGACACACCTGGGAGGTGCGCTGCACGACCCACGGTGCGCGGGTGCGCAAGGGCGCCACGAGCCGCAGCCCCGACGTCGTCATCGGCACCGACGCGACGACCTGGAATGCGCTGCGCCGCGGCGAGCTGTCGGGGATCGACGCCTTCGGGCAGCGGCTGCTCTACGCGCGCGGCAACCTCGACCTGGCGATGGGCTTCGAGGGGCTGTTCGCCCTCGAGGACGGGCGCAAGCCGCTACTGCGCATCCACGAGGTCAAGCTGCCGGGACGGCGCATCTCGACGCTGACGATGGGCTCAGGCTCCGATGTCCTGTTGCTGCACGGCCTCGGCAGCGCGAAGAGCTCGTTCTTCGACGCGGCGGCCGCGCTCTCGCGCCGTCACCGCGTCCATGCGCTCGACCTGCCCGGCTTCGGCTCGTCCTCCAAGCCGGCGACGGCCCCCTATACGGCGCGCTGGTTTGCCGACACGGTGCTCGAGACGATGGACGCGCTCGGCATCGAACGCGCACACGTCGCGGGCAACTCGATGGGCGGGCGGGTCGCGATCGAGCTCGGCCTGCGCCACCCCGAGCGCGTCGTCAGCCTCGCCCTGCTGGCGCCGGCGCTCGCGTTCATCAAGCGCACATATCATCCGGTCGTGCGGCTCATGCGCCCCGAGCTCGGCCTGCTGCCGCATCGCTTGGCCCGCGACCGCGTCGCCGATCACCTCTGGAGCCTGTTCGCCGACCCGGACACGCTGGACCCGAGCGTCGCCGACGTCGTCGTCGACGAGTTCCAGCGCGTCTACGCGAGTACCGGCGGACGGATCGCCTTTCTCTCCTCGGCGCGCAACATCTACCTCGAGGCACCGTACGGGCGCAACGGCTTCTACGGCCGCCTGACGCAGCTCGAGCCGCCGGCGCTGTTCGTCTGGGGATCACACGACCGCGTGATCCCGCCGGCGTTCGGCCGCCACGTCTCGCGTTGGCTGCCCTCGGCCGAGCAGATCGTGCTGGAGGACTGCGGCCACGTGCCGCAGGTCGAGCGCGCCGCGCAGACGACCGGCCTGCTGGAGCGCTTCTTCGGGCGCTTCGACGCGTTCGGGCCGGTGCCCGCGGTCAGGTCGCGCCGGGCCGCCTAGACTCGAGCGGATGGGTACCCAGACCGCGAGCCGTCCGTCGCGCAACGGCCACCACGCCGACGGCGACCCGTTCGCGGCCGCTGAGGCAGGCACACCGCCACCGGACGGCGAGCCCGAGCCGAGCCCGCCCGGCCGCGGCTGGCTGGACCGGCTCACCGGCGCGGTCGCCGGCACGCTGCGCGCGCGGATCCCCGTCGCCGACCTCGACGAACGCGACCCAGACTTCATCCGCGAGACGCTACCCGCCCAGTGGCTGCTCGCCAGCCTGTGGTTTCGCGGCGAGGTGCGCGGCCTGGGCAACGTGCCCGAGGAGGGTCCGGTGCTGCTCGTCGGCAACCACTCCGGCGGCAACATGTCCCCCGACACACTCGTCTTCACGCTCGCCTTCTCGACGTACTTCGGCGTGGAGCGGCGCTTCCATCAGCTCGCCCACAACCTCGTGCTGTCGATGCCGGGATTGGGCTTCCTGCGCAAGTACGGCGTCGTCGCCGCCTCGCCGGAGAACGCCGACCGCGCGCTGAGCTCCGGCGCCGCGCTGCTCGTCTATCCCGGCGGCGACCACGAGGTCCACCGCCCGTCATGGGAGCGCAATCGTGTGAGCTTCGACGGCCGCCGCGGCTTCGTGCGCCTCGCGCTCGAGCACGACGTGCCGATCGTCCCCGTCGTCTCGATCGGCGGCCACGAGACGGCGCTGTTTCTCACCCGCGGCGAGGGCCTCGCCCGCACGCTGATGCTCGACAAGCTGTTTCGCCTCAAGGTGCTGCCGCTGTCGATCGCCGCGCCGTGGGGGCTCAACGTCGGCGACGCGTTCGGCCACATCCCGTTGCCGGCGAAGATCACCGTCGAGGTCCTGCCGGCGATCGATCTGCGCGAGCAGTTCGGTCCCGAGCCCGACGTCGACGAGATCTACGACCATGTCACGCGCACGATGCAGGAGACGCTCGACGCGCTCGCCGCCGAGCGCCGGCTGCCGATCGTCGGATGAGAGTCCAGGCCGGCATCGACGTCGCCGCGCCGCCCGATCTGATCTGGGAGTTCGTCGCCGACCCCACGCGCTACCTGCACTTCATGAACGGCATCACGCGCTGGGAGGTCACGACCGAGCGCGATCGCGGCCTCGGCGCCCGCTACCGCACGCTCATGCGCGTCGGGTCCGCCGAGGTCGGCGGGCTGGTCGAGATCGTCGAGTGCGACGAGCCCCGCGACCTCGCGTGGACCTCCGTCACCGGTATCGACCAGCGCGGCCGCTGGCGCCTGCGCGAGCGCACGTCCAATCCGGCCCAGCCCCGCACGCGCGTCGAGCTGCGAATGCAGTACGGCGTCGCGGGCTCGGGCGTCATCG
>JBBSQG010000291.1:0-4622 GCA_038258125.1 Solirubrobacterales bacterium | reverse complement strand
TGCTGCTCGCCACCGGAGAGTCCCTGCACAGAGCGCTTGGAGAACGCGCTCAGGCCGACTTGCTCGAGGCGCTCGCGCGCTCGCGCGCGGCGCTTCGCCCTGCCTACACCAGCAGCGCGCAGCGCGATCGCGACGTTGTCGACGACATCGAGGTGCGCCAGCAGCCGCGGTTCCTGAAAGACGACCGCGACGCGGCGGCGGTGCGGCGCCACGCCGCGCAGCGACCGGCCTCCGAGCAGGATGTCGCCGGCGTCCAGTGCCTGTAGGCCGGCGATCGCGCGCAGCAGCGTCGTCTTGCCGGCGCCCGACGGGCCGACGAGCACGCTGCGCCCGCCGGCGGGGATCGAGAACCCGACCCCGCGCAGCACGAGCGCGCCGCCGGGCGACGCCGCGACGTCGCAGCACTCCAGCGCCGCGCTCATAGCGGGCTCCTCGCGGCACGGGCCGCGACCACCAGCGCCGCGATCGCCGGGGCGAGGAACAGCAGCGCCAGCGCCGAGGCGATCTGTGGATCGGAGCGCACGAACGGCAGCAGGATCACCGGCAGCAGCTCGCGGCCGCCGCCGACGGCGAGGCTTGACCCGTACTCGCTCCAGGACACGAGAAACCCCAGGAACGTCGCGGCGGCGAGCGTCGGTGCGACGGCGGGAAGCGTGACCCAGCGCCAGCGCTGAAGCGGCGTCAGACCGAGCGAGCGGGCCATGTCCTCAAGCACCGTCACGCGCGGCCCGAACGCCGACAGCAAGACCACGATCACGTACGGCAGGACGAGCACGAGGTGCGCGAGCACGAGGCCGGTGATGCTGTCGGCGAGGTTCAGACGCAGCAGCCACTCGGTCAGGCCGTTGCCGGTTGCGTAGGACGGCACGAGCAGCGGCATCGCCAGCACGACGAAGACCGCGCCGGGGCGCCGAAGGCGCCGTTCGCCGAGGACCCGCGCCGCCGGCCAGCCGACGGCGACCGCTATCGCGGTCCCGATCACCGCGACGACGAGCGAGCTGGCGAACGCGTCCAGTGCGATGCCGCTGAACGCCTCGCGGATCCCACGCAGACCGAACTGCTGGGGCACCAGCGCCGGTGCGCGCCAGCTGTCAGCGAACGCACGCACGACGAGCACCGCCAGCGGCAGCGCGAAGAACGCGGCGAGCAGCATGCCCGCCGAGCGTCTGGCGCGCGTGTCAGGCACCCTGCGGGTCCTTGGCGAACCGGACGGCGATCACGGCGAGCGCGATCGCGATGATGGCGGTGAACAGCAGCGCCGCCGCCGCAAGGCTCTCGCCCGTCAGCACGTCGTTCTGCGTCGCCTGGGAGGCGTACTCCGCCAGGGTCACCGGATAGTTGGGCCCGACCGTCAGCGGTACCTCGAACGCGCCCAGCACGAACGCGCAGACGACGATCGCGCCCATGACGAGCGGACCGCGGACCGTCGGCCAGACAACCCAGCGCAGCCGCTGGGCCGGTGAGGCTCCGAGCACGGCGGCCGCCTCCTCGCGCTCGGCCAGCTCGCGTCCCATCGCCGCGAGCAGCAGCAGCACGAGAAACGGCGCTTCCTTGTACACGTACACAAGGACGATCCCGATGCCGTGCCGATCGCGCACGAGCTCCAGCGGCAGGCCGCCGAGGATCCTGTCGGCCAGCCCGCCGGGTGCGAGCCAGAGCACGGCGGCGACGGCGACGAGCAGATGCGGTACCGGTACCGGCAGCGACGCGAGCGCGCGCAGCGCGGTCCCGCGCGACCGCAGCATGAGCGCGACCGCGAGCGCGCATCCGGTCGTAGCAAGGGTCGTCACCACGGCGAGCTTGACGGTGAACGCGATCGAGTCCTCAAACGCGGGATCGGCAAACAACGCCCGCCACGAGTCGAGCGTCGCACCCGCGCTCGCGGTCGCGCTTAGCGGCGTGACGCTCGCGTGCATGGCGCCGAGCAGCGCGCCACCGAACACGGTCACGACGAGCGCGAGCGCGGGCGCAAGCGCGACACGATCGCGCTGACGCTGCCGCCGCACGCGAGCCCGCGCAGCATCGCTCCCCACCACCGCCGCAGCGGGCCCCGGGGTCGTCGGCGCCGCTAACGCAGGATGTCGCGTGTCCATCGCTTCTCCAGCGGCTCGACGCGATCGGCCGAGAGCTCCGCCACCGGCGCGCCGAAGTCCTTGAGCAGATACGGATCGGAGCCGGTCGTCCGGTCAAACTCGGCCGCGCGAGCGCCGAGCTTGGAGCGGTCAAGGACCGTCGGGTTGCCGAGCACCTTCGGGTCGGCCTTGCGGGCCTGCAGCCCAGGGTCCAGCAGGACGTTCGCCAGCACCTTCGCGCCCGCGACGTGCGCCGCGTTGGCGGGGATCGTGACGTAGGAGGTGTTCGACAGCGCGCCCGTTCCGATCAGCAACGGGCGCGCGGTCTTCGGGAACGTGCCCCTACGCACGCCGACGTTGACGAAGCTGGAGTCATAGGCCATCGAGAAGTCGACCTGGCCGTCGCCGAACATGCTGTCCAGTTCAGCTTGTGACTTCGGGAAGCTCTCGCCCTTGCGGTACATGTACGGCTTGAGTGCCCGCAGGTAGGCGAAGCCGGCGTCCTCGCCCCTGGCCGCGACGACCTGGCGCACGAACGCCGAGCCGGTGAAGTCCGGTGGCGCGGGGTAGGTGAAGCGGCCCGGATGCGCCTTCGCGTAGGCCAGCAGCGCATCAAGACTCCTCGGCGGGTCGCTGACCTTCGCGCTGTCGTACGCGTAGACAAACGCAGCGCGCTGCCACGGAGACTCCTGGTGGGCGACGGCCACCTGGAAGTCCGTGCTGATCGAGGGGTCGCGCTGGTCGACATAGGCCTTGGCGTTGGGCAGCGTCTGACTCCAGCTCTTTAGCCACAGGCCGGCATTCTTGCCGCTGGCGAAGTTCTCGCCGTTGATCCAGATCATGTCGACGCCGCCGCCCGACGTCCTGCCGGCGCGGCGCTCGGCGACGACGCGCTTGACGGCGTCGGCGGTATCGGTGACCGGCACCCGCTTGAGCGTCACGCCGAACCTCGCGAGCGCCGGCGCAACATCGTCGTCGACGTAGGCGTTGATCTTGTCGTCACCGCCGTATATCCACCCGCGCACGGTCTGCCCGCGCGCCTGCTGGAGCGTCGCCTGCCACGAACCGTCCGTGCCCGCCGACGCCGGCGCACCCGAGGTGGGCGCGGAATCGCTGCCGCAGGCCGCCAGCGCAAGCCCTGCAGTCACGGCGAGAATGGTCAGCAGCGTGCGGTTTTGGTTCATGACACGACGCTTCCTTAGTGATAGAGGCCGATGGCCAGCAGCGAGCCCACGACCGCGAGCAGGAACGCCGCCGACCAGGCAAGGCGGCGAAGCTCGGGCGCCAGCGACTCGCTCGCCGCGTCCACGGACGGCGCGCCGGCGGCGGGCACGACGTCCCGGCGAAGACGGGCCATCAGCGCGCCGGCCGCGGTCAAGGCGACGGCGAGCGTCGCGGCCGCGATGAACGTCGGGGAGCTCGGATCTCCGGCGCTGGCGCCGAGCGTCGCGAACGCGACCGCGCCGGGGATGATCCCGACGGCCGTGCCGATAAGGTAGTCGCGCGCCCGGATCGCGCTGACGCCGGCGAGGTAGTTCAGGACGTTGAACGGGACCAGCGGGATCAGCCGCAGCGCCAGGATCGCCAGCAGGCCATGCTCGCGCACGCGCTGCTGGACGCGTTGCGCGCGCGCTCCCTGCACCTGCTGCACCGACGACGCTGTCGCCCGGCGCGCGAGTGCGAACGCCGCCGTCGCGCCGGCCAATGCCCCCGCGATCGCGACGAGCGAACCGATTACCGGGCCGTAGATGACCCCCGCGGAGATCGTCAGCACCGAACCGGGGACGAGCCCGACCGTGAGCACCGCGTCGACGGCCGCGAACGCGAGCGCGCCGAGCGGTCCGCTGCCCGCGAACGCGTCCTGCAGGGCGGCCGGCGACGGGCCGCCGGCAAGCGCCGCGAGGCCGACGCCGGCCGCGAGCAGCCCACCGGCCAGCAGCAGACGCACTCGGGGAGATCGCAGGGTGGTCGTCATGTCGGCGGGCGGGTGGGCGTACCGGTCGCTGGCGTACCGGGCTTCGCGACCTACGACCACGCGACCGGCTCGAAGGATTCACGTGCGCTGCGCCACCAGCGCCCAGCAGGTCGGCGCTGTCGTGGTCAGCGAGCGTCTCGCGCGCGATCCGTCAGCGCTACAACCGTTCGATCAGCACGCGCAGCGAATCCTCCAGGCTGATCACGGGTCTTAGCGCACATGAACACGCCGCCAGCTTCTGTTGGGCTGCACACGCTCGGTGGCTGCGGTCACTGCACGACCGCTCGGAGGCTTGTGCAACGCCTTGGCCGGTGTTGTCTGCGGCGCGTGATGAGTGTGTGGGCTTGGACGCAGATGAGGGCATGGCTGTTCGCCGGTTGATCATCTCGGATGTGCATTTCGGGTCGGGTGATGACCTGCTGTGCGTCGATGGTGTGTTGGATCGCATCGAGCCCGAGCTCGTGTGGGCGGATGAGATCGTGATCAACGGTGATCTGCTGGAGCTCGTGTTCGCCTCGCTTGCGGATGCCGTGCGGGCGGCTCGGCCGTTCCTCGCGCTCGTCGGGCGTCATGTC
>JBBSQG010000290.1:0-4630 GCA_038258125.1 Solirubrobacterales bacterium | reverse complement strand
GCCACGAGCGGCTGCTGCGCAAGGCGATGCCGGTCTACCGGATGCGCTGCGACGCGCTGATCGCCGCGCTGGCGAAGCACCTCGGCGACGACGCGACGTGGACGGTCCCGCACGGCGGCCACCACGTCTGGGTCACGCTGCGCGAGGCGATCGACGAGCGCGCGCTCTACGTCGAGGCGCTGCGCTGCGGGACGGCGTTCCTGCCTGGCGGCGCGGTGATGGCGGAGAAGTCCACGCGCACGAGCATGCGGCTGTCGTTCGGGCTCGTCGAGCCAGAGCTGCTCGAGGAGGGCGTACGGCGCTTGGCCGTGGCGCTACGCGCGGTGCGCCGGCGCGGGCGGGTCGGGGCGACGGGCGCGCTGTCGTAGCGCAGCCGCGATCGCGCGCCATGGCGTGGACGGGATCAGCCGCTGAACCCCTGGTTCTGCCGAGAGATGAGCGCCATGCGCACATATCTCGACACGATGGCGTTCGCCTGCCGGGTGCTTCGCGCTTCGCGGCGTCAAACGCCGGCGTTTCCCGACAACCGGGCCAACCGCGACCCCCGATCGTTGTACATCCGGGCCATGGCCCACCACCGATCTTTGGCCGCGCGGACAAAGACCGCACGCACCGGCGGCGGCGAGCCTGCAGGCAGCTCGCGACGTACATCGATGAGGGGACCCCGCATGACCAGACGAGGCCGACGCGCCGCCACGCTGCGACCGGCTGTGAGCGCATGAAGCTCGTTGTCGGCATCGTCCGCCCGGACAAGGCCAACGACGTGCTCGAGGCGCTCTACCGCGCCGAGGTGCGCGGCTTCTCGATGAGCCGCGTGCAGGGTCACGGCGGCGAGCTCGAGCGCGTCGAGACCTACCGCGGCACGCGCGTTCAGATGGGCCTGTCGGAGAAGGTCCGTTTCGAGATCGCGGTCTCCGAGGAGTTCGTCCAGCCGGCGATCGACGCGCTCTGCGAGGGCGGTCAGACCGGTGAGGTCGGCGACGGCAAGATCTTCGTCATCGCGCTGGAGCGCGCCGTCCGGATCCGCACCGGCGAGACCGACCACGGCGCCGTCACGCCGGTGAAGTCATGAGCCTGCTCGCGGCCGCGCCCGCGGCGATCGACACCGGCGACACGGCGTGGATGCTTGTCGCGACCGCGCTCGTCCTGCTCATGACCGTCGGCCTCGGCCTGTTCTACGCCGGTCTGGTCCGCGCGAAGAACACGCTGAACACCTTCATGATGTGCGTCGCCGCGCTCGCCGTCGCGACGATCACCTGGGCAGTCATCGGCTACTCGCTGGCCTTCGACGGCGACGGAAAGATCCTCGGCGGCCTCGGCCACGCGTTCATGTCCGGCGTCGGCTTCGAGGCGCGCGACGGCACGACGATCCCGCATCTCGTCTTCTTCGCGTTCCAGGCGACCTTCTGCATCATCACGACGGCGCTCGTGTCAGGCGCGGTCGTCGAGCGGATGCGCTTCGGACCGTTCCTCGTCTTCGCGACGCTGTGGTCGGTGCTCGTCTACGCCGTGATGGCGCACTGGGCCTTCGGCGGCGGCTGGCTGGCGCAGCAGGGGACGCTGGACTTCGCGGGCGGCGTCCCGGTGGAGATGGGCTCGGGCTTCTCCGCGCTGGCCGCCGCGCTCGTCGTCGGCGCGCGCAAGGACTACGGCCGCCAGGCGCTGCTGCCGCACAACGCCGTCTACTGCCTGCTGGGCGCCGGGCTGCTGTGGTTCGGCTGGTTCGGCTTCAACGGCGGCAGCGGCTTCTCGACGGGCGACGCGAGCGTTCTGGCGTTCGTCAACACGCTGCTGACGCCGGCCTGCACGCTGCTCATGTGGTTCGTCCTCGACCTCGTCCGCGGCCGCCAGGTCACGGCGATCGGCGCGGCCACCGCGATCATCGTCGGCTGCGTCGCGATCACCCCGGCGGGCGGCTTCATCAGCCCGATCTGGGCGATGGTGCTCGGCTTCCTCGCCGCCCTGCCGTGCTACGCGGTGATCGTGTGGCGCACGCGCACGCGCGTCGACGAGACGCTCGACGTGCTCGCCGCGCACGGCATCGCCGGCTTCTTCGGCATCATCTTCATCGGATTCGTCGCCCAGACCTCCTGGAACGACGTCGCCGACGGCCTGCTCTACGGCGACGCCGGCCAGCTCGGCTCACAGCTCGTCGCGGCGGCCGCCGCGCCCGCGTACGCGTTCGGGATGACGTACGCGCTGCTGAAGGCGATCGGCGCGTTCATGCCGCTGCGCGGCAGCGATCGCGAGGAGGCGATCGGGATGGACATCGTCCACCATGGCGAGGAGGCCTATGTGACGGGCGAGGGAGCGATCCTCATCAACCCCGACCTCGGCGTCGACAAGCGCGCGCCGGTTGCCGAGCCGGCGTAGCGATGGCATCCTGTGCGCGACCGGAGCCGCAGCGGATGGCAAGTGCGATCCGGCGTCCG
This sequence comes from Solirubrobacterales bacterium, assembly GCA_038258125.1. Lineage (GTDB taxonomy): Bacteria > Actinomycetota > Thermoleophilia > Solirubrobacterales > Solirubrobacteraceae > CADCVQ01. The sequence continues at coordinate 2,198 of JBBSQG010000290.1, read as the reverse complement.
AGCCGGTCGAGTACGGTGCATTCGGGCTCCACGATGGGGCCGCCCACCAGCCTGCCGTCTGATCCCGAGGTGACCGCATGAAGATGGTGATTGCCTACATTCGCCACGAGGCATTCGAGCCGATCCGCGCCGACCTGCTCGTCAAGGGCTTTCCGTCGCTGTCGGTGAGCGAGGTCAAGGGCTCGGGGCGCCAGAAGGGGATCACGGAGCGCTACCGCGGCGCCGAGCTGACGAACTACCTGCGCCCGTAGGTGAAGATCGAATGCGTCGTCGCCGACGGCGACGTGCGGCTCGTCGTCGACACGGTCCTCAAGCACGCCCGCACCGGTGGTGTCGGGGATGGCAAGGTCTTCGTCCTGCCCGTCGAGGAGGCCTACCGCGTGCGCACCGGCGAGGCCGGCGAGGAGATCCTCCAGTCGCACCCCGACGCGGCGGCGAAGGTCAAATAGCCGCGACCAGCGGACGGGTCCACTACACGTCGCGGTAGGTGAGCACGACCCGGCCGAGCACCACGACGTCGCCGTCGCGCAGCTCGACCTCGTCGACGCGCCGACCGTTGACGACGGTGCCGTTCGTGCTGCGGTCGTCGAGGATCCGCAGCCGCTCGCCGCGCGCGACGACGATCGCATGGCGCGCGGAGACGGTGTGGTCGTCGAGCCGGATGTCTGCGGTCATCCCGCGGCCGATGTGGACCACGTCGGCCGTCAGCGTGAACGCCTGGCCGCCGCAGACCAGGTAACGGCCGCGACCGAGCGCGGGTGGACTGGCGTCGCTGCGGTCGTCATCGGCGCGCGGCCGCGTCTGGATGATCGTGGTCTGATCCTCGATCGCATGCGTCGTCGGGTTGTGCTCAAGCGCGGGCACGTCTCAGCAGTGCAGCGCGCGAGTCTCAAGCCGGCCTTAAGACGCCGGTCATTCCCAGGAAGTTCGTATGCCGCTCTTACGTTCGGGTGGGACTGTGACCACACCAGATCGAAGGAGGACGCATGGCCGCACGACGCATCGCCACAATCGCCCTGAGCGGCGCGCTTCTTGCCGGCGGCACCGGCGCGGCGATCGCCGCGGTGACGAAGGACGGGGCCGCGAAGGCCGAGCAGCAGATCCTCGACAGCGCCGCCAAGAAGCTCTCGGTGACGCCCGACAAGCTGCGCGACGCGCTCGCGGCGGCCAAGGACGAGCAGCTCGACGCGGCCGTCAAGGCCGGCAAGCTGACCCAGAAGCAGGCCGACGCGATCAAGTCCGCGCGCAAGTCGTCCGGACGCGTGCTCGGCGGCGGCCCGCGCGGCCGGCACGCGCGCGGCGGACCGGGTCCGCACCTGAAGGGCTTCGCGGGTCCGGGCTCGGGTCGCATCGGCTTCGGGCTGCTCGACGGCCTCGCCAAAGCGCTCGGCACGACCGAGGACAAGCTTCACGAGTCGCTGCGCGACGGCACGTCGATCGCCGACATCGCGAAGGCCAACGGCAAGTCGCTCGCCGGCGTGAAGGCCTCCGTCAAGGCGGCGGTCAAGACCAAGCTCGACAAGGCCGTCGCCGACGAGAACCTGACGCGCAAGCAGGCCGACGCAGTGCTCGCTCGCTTCGACGAGCATTTCGACGCGGTCGCCTCCGGCAAGCGGCTGCGCTTCAAGGGCCACATGCGGCGTGGCGGCGAGCCGCCCGCCGGCGCGCCGAAGCCGGGCGCGTTCGTGCCAGGCGCACCGGGCACGCCGGACCAGCCGCTGCCGCCGGACGGCATCGTCATCTGACCGACGCACGCATCACCACCGCCGGGCGAGCGCTCCCCCACCGCCCGCCCGGCGGTCGCGTCGGACGGTCGACGTCAGCCGATCGAGCTGACCGCGACCGAGTACCGGCTGCTGCGCTACCTGCTGCTGCACCCGCGCAACGTGCTGACGCGCGCGCAGCTGCTCGACCACGTCTGGGAGAGTCGGCGCGGATGGGCGTGCTCGTCGAGAACCTGCTCGCGCTCGCGCGCCTGGACGAGGTCCGCGAGCAGCTGCGCGAGCCCGACCACCTCGCGGCGCCGGCCGGCGATGCCGTCGACGACGCGCGTGCCGTCGCGCCCGAGCGCGAGATCTCCCTGCACGGCGACGGCGGTGCGGCGGTCCTCGTCGACGGCGACCCCGGCCAGCTGCGCCAGGTGCTCGCCAACCTCATGCGTAACGCGCTCGTGCACACCCCCGCGGGCACCGCGGTCG
>JBBSQG010000289.1:0-4649 GCA_038258125.1 Solirubrobacterales bacterium | reverse complement strand
GGCCCGACCTCAGGAACGCGAGCGCGCGCTCGCCGCGCTGGCGCGGGATGATCTCCATCGGGAACGGGAAGTGCGGGATGTCGTCCAGCGGCAGGCCGATCGCGCGCAGGCGCGCCTCGTTGGAGCGCGCGCCCTCCTCGTAGAGGTCCGCCATCGAGTAGCCGAGGCTCTCGGTGTACGTCGTGTCCCAGCCGGGCGGGATCGGCACGCTGAGCACCCACTGCAGGACCTCGCGGATGAGGTCGACGATCGCCGCCTGCGTGGGCTCGGGGTCGTCGCGGTACTGGTCGGCGAGCAGCTTGACCCCGAAGGCGATGTGGCGCTGCTCGTCGATCGCGATCTGGCGCATCCCCTCGCGGAAGCCGGGCATCAGGTCCATCCGCTCCAGCGACGTCTCGATCATGTGCTGGCCGGGCTGAGCGAGGGTTCCCTCGACGATGATGTGGTACAGCGTGACGGCCTTGGTGAGCATGAGCGGGGAGCGGTCTGAGCGCAGCTCGTCGGCCATCCGGTCCAGGCGGCCGAACAGCTTGCGGTGGCCCCACGTCAGCTCGTGCTGAGTGGCCCTCAGGCCGTGGCCCAGCGAGCCGTCGCCGACGCCAACGACCTCGTGCATCCAGCGATGGAAGAAGACCGCGTGGCGCGCCTCGTCGACCTGCTGCGTGGCGAGGAAGTACTTCTGCTCCTCCAGCGGCGCCGCGTCGATGTAGGGCGAGAGGTTGTCGGCGACCGAGTCCTCGCCGTGGAAGAAGAGGGTGTAGAGCCACAGCGCGCCGCGACGCTGCTCGTCGGTGAACTGCTCGCGCCAGTCGATCCGGTCCTGCGTGAAGTCGATCTCGGTCGCGCACCAGTTGCCGCGCTCCCAGCGCGCGTAGAGATCGGCGTAGTCGATCTGGTCCGTCGCGGCGGGGATGGTGATGGCCATGGGCGGGCTCCTGAGCGTTCCGTGCGAAGGCTGGCTGGCTGGCCAGGAACGTAGCGCAGCGCGGCGGCTCTTGGCGTGATCGCGCCCGTCCTCCCGCCTGCCGGCGTGCCCGCGACCGCGGGCGGGGTCAGCCAGGCGCTCGCAGGCCCCACCCTAACCCCCACGCAGCGATGGGGGGCAGCCCCGATGGTGGCTGGCGCGCCAGCCCCGGACCATGTGTCTGCGCACATCTCCGCGGTCGCGCAGTCGGAAGTCCACCCCACAAAGAGGAGCATCACATGTCCGGAATCACCGCTGAGCAGGTCGAGCTCGATGCCCTGACGGAGCTCTTCGGCAGCCTCGAGGCCACCGAGGGCGAGGCGCTCGAGCGCCTCGACGAAAGCGACCACACCGATACGCCGCAGGCAATCGGCACGGTCGTCTGGACGGTCCGCGTCCGCTGCTAGCGGGCCGCGAGGCACGGTGTAGAGCCTGAGATGCCCGGCGTCGTCGACATGACCACTCGCTCGGTCGCGGGGCGGCGCCCGGCCTCAGGGCACGCCGTCGTCACGATCGGGCGCCGGCCCGTGTTCGTCAAGAGCGGCGAACCTGCCGCGCTGGCGCACGAGGCCGCCGTGCTGCGGCATCTGCAGCGCGCGCGAGCCGGCGAAGCTCGCCTGGCGCCCGCGCCGCTGGTCTGCGACAGCCGCAGCGGCCGGCTGTACGTCGAGGCGCTGCCGCGCTGGCGCACGCTCCACGACCTGTTCACCGAAGGCGAGGGTGACGAGCTCGCCAACGCCCGCCGGCTTGGCGGTCGGCTGGCCGAGTTGCACGAGATCGACCCGGCCGGGTTACCAGCGGCGGCCGACCATCTCCCCCGGCTGGAGCTTGGTCCGCTGCAGATGGCTGAGTTGCCCGGCGAGACGCTCGCGCTAATCGGGCTCTTGCAGCGCGTCCCACGGCTGCAGGACGATCTTGCCGAGCTGCGCGCCGCAGTGCCCGAGCCGACGCTCGTTCATGGCGACATGAAGCTGGACAACGTGCTCTGCGGTCCCGGCGACCGGATGGTGCTCGTCGACTTCGAGCACGCCGGCATCGGCGATCCCGCCTGGGACGCGGGGGCGGCGCTCGGGGACTACCTCTCGCGCTGGCTGCTGTCGGTGCGCTGCGCACCCGAGGAACCGCTCGCAACATGGCTGCGCGGCGCTGCCGTGTCCGCGCTGCGCTGCGCCTCCGCGGGGCGCGAGCTGCTGGCGGGCTACTGGGATGTTCGCCCGCTGCCGGACCTCGATCGGATCGCCGCCAGCGCTGGCGTGTTCATGCTGCACCGCGCGCAGGCCTGGATCGAGCGCTACAGCCGTCTCGGGGCCAAGGCGACGTTGTTGGCTCATTGCGGTGGCGGGCTGATCCGAGGTCGCTGGCGGGCGCTCGAGCCGCTCTTGGAGCAGTCCCGGTGACCGGCGAAGCGTGCAGCGACGTCGCGCGCAGCGTCGCGCGGCGCTTCGCCGTCCTCAGCGCCACGACGTTCTGCGAGGACGGGCGGACCGCGTCCGTGCCCGACGGCAGCTCGCTCTGCGCTCGCCTCGCCGATCGCATCTACGTGCGCTGTCACCTCTGCCAACCGCGCACCGCGGGGCAGCCGGCCGACGACGCTGCGGATGACCGGCTGCGCGCTGTCCTGCGCGCTCGGTTGGCCGGGGGAAGCTACATGGATGACGGCTGGACGCTCGTCGGCAACTACGGCTCGCGGGCGCACGTCACGAAGGGCGGCCTGACGCTCACGCTCGCGCCGCACGAGCTTCGCCATTGCGACTCTTCGGCGGCGTGCGAGCGCGTGCGGGTGCGGCTCCCGGCGCAGTGGCCGCACGTTCTGCCGGGGTGGTTCGTCGTCATCTCGCGCCACGGCCAGCCCGCGCTCGACGAGAGCGTCTGGCGCGTCTACGGCGACGTTCGTCCCGAGTACAGCGCGGATGCGGCAGGCCTGATGCGCGGTTGGCTGGAAGCCCGCCACGCGCGCTTTCAACTCAAGCTGCTCGACGCGTCGGCGTTGGGGACACGTCCAGACGGGCTCGTGGTCTTCGCCCACAGCGCCGATGTCGACAGCGCCGTCCGCTGCCTGCAGGTCATGAGGATGCGCGGCTGGTTGCGGCCCGGTTCGCCGGGGTTTGCGACGCGCTTGGCCGCGGGGATCGGGCTCGCGCCGGAGCTACCGGCGGAGGGTCGTCCGAAGAGCTTCGGTCAAGTCTGCTCGGAGGTCGCAGCACGCGCCGTGATCGAGGCTTGGCAGCGGGCGATCGACGACGAGGGGGCGCTTGGCCTGATCGTCACCGCTGCCCTCGAGCATCACGTCACGGCGTCCGCGCCCGATGCCGGCGGGGAGCGACGATGCCGCAGCTGAGCTTCGCGCACGATCTGCTCGACACGGGCGTGGCGCTGGCGGACGACTCGCTCGAGGAGCTGCACCGGACCGAGGGCCCGGTCACGATCACCGGCTGCGTACGCGTTGGCACACGCCTAGCGTGGATCGAGCATGATCGTGACCAGCGGCTCGCCGCGGAAGGTGTCGGTCGTGCGCTGGCGACGATGCGCACCGTCACCCGCGCACAGCAATGGGCGCTCGTGCCCGTCGTCAGCGAGCGCGGGACCGCCGTGTTCTGCGACGTTGCCGGCCAGCGCGTGCTCGTCGACATCCTGCTGCCGGGAAGCGCGATCGACGGCGACGCGCGGAGCGCGCTTATCGCAGTCTTCGAGCGGCTCGGCGTCGTGCTCGCCCGGCTGCACGATCACCGCGCTGACGCCAAGACGCTGCGCCCGCTGCTGCGCCCCCACGCCCGCGTCGCGGAGCTCGCGCGGCTGCTCGACCGCAGCCGCGCCGCGCCGCAGCCCGCGCTCTCGCTGGAGCGCTTGCAGGAAGCGGCGCTCTGCGAGCAGCCGGCGCTCGTCGCCTCCCTGACTGAGCTGTGCTCCGCATGGGGGCGCTGCCCGAACAGCTCGATCCTGCACGGCACGTTCTGCCCCGGCTACGTCGTGCTGCCCGATGGCCCGCTCAATCCGCGGGCGCTGCAGTTGCTCGGCTGGTATGACAGCGCATTCGGTCCGTCCGCCTTCGATGCCGGCTGGCTGCTGGGCGAACTGCGCGAGCTCGCGGCCGCCCGCGCCGCCGCCGACGACGCCGCCGGCAGCGACGTGTTGCGCGAGTGCGGCCGGCGCTTTCTGCGCGCGTACCTCGATCGCCGACCAGGGCTCGTGGCGCCCGCCTTCGTCGACGAGTGCGAACGTTTTGCAGCGCTGAAGATCGTCTCGCACCTGGTGGCGTTCGTGCGCGGCTTCGGCTTTGACTCGCAGGCGGTCAGCGCGCAGCTCGCGCTTGCCGATGCCGTGCTCGAGGCCGGCTGGGAGCCGCCGGCATGAGCCGTCCGCTCGCCGCACGCCGCCGTCTGCCGGTCGACCGCCTGCTGCTGTGCGGCAGCGGCGGCGTTTCCGTCGCGCTGCTCCCCGCCTCGGTGGCGTGGATTCAGCAGCACTTCGAGGTCGAGATCCGCGTCGTGCTCAGCCGCGCCGCGAGCGAGCTCGTGTCACCCAAGGCACTCGCGGTCCTGACGCGCAACGTGGTCATGCCGGCGGCCGCCGGCGACGAGCACGAAGCCCTCGCCCTCGCGGCTGACCGAGATCGGCTGCAGCAGCCCCAGCCGGGCGATCGAGACCGACAGGCGCCCGATCGCTGCGACGTCAGCTGTCCGACGCG
>JBBSQG010000288.1:0-4655 GCA_038258125.1 Solirubrobacterales bacterium | reverse complement strand
CGCCGCACGCGCTCTACGCCGCGGGCGGCGCCGAGGGCGAGCAGGTGCGCGAGTTCAAGGGCATGGTCAAGGCGCTGCATCGCGCGGGCATCGAGGTGATCCTCGACGTCGTCTACACCCACACCGCCGAGGGCAACCACCTCGGGCCGATGCTGTCCTTCAAGGGCGTCGACAACAAGAGCTACTACCGGCTGATGCCCGACGACCAGCGCTTCTACATGGACTTCACGGGCACGGGCAACAGCCTCAACCCCGTACACCCGAGCGTCCTGCGGCTGATCATGGACTCGCTGCGCTACTTCGTCATCGAGTGCCACGTCGACGGCTTCCGCTTCGACCTCGCCTCGGCGCTCGCGCGCGAGCTCTACGACGTCGACCGCCTCAGCGCGTTCTTCGACACGATCCACCAGGACCCGGTGCTGTCGCAGGTCAAGCTCATCGCCGAGCCCTGGGATGTCGGCCCGGGCGGCTATCAGGTCGGCAACTTCCCCGTCCTGTGGACGGAGTGGAACGGCATCTACCGCGACACGATGCGCGACTTCTGGCGCGGCGAGGCGAGCGTCGCGGACTTCGCCCGCCGCCTGACCGCGTCCAGCGACCTCTACATGGCCGACGGACGCACGCCGTTTGCCTCGATCAACTTCATCACCGCGCACGACGGCTTCCCGCTCGCCGACCTCGTCGCCTACAACGACAAGCACAACGAGGCCAACCTCGAGGACAACCAGGACGGCACGGACGACAACCGCTCGTGGAACCACGGCCACGAGGGTCCGACCGACGACCCCGAGATCATCGCGCTGCGCGAGCGCCAGCAGCGCAACTTCCTCACGACGCTGCTGCTGTCACAGGGCGTCCCGATGCTGCTCGGCGGCGACGAGTTCTCGCGCTCGCAGGGCGGCAACAACAACGCGTGGTGCCAGGACAACGAGATCTCCTGGTTTGACTGGGACATCGACGAGCCCGGCCGCGCGATGCAGGGCTTCACGAAGCGGCTGATCGGCTTGCGCAGCGACCACCCGGTCTTCCGCCGGCGCCACTTCCTCACCGGCGACGCGACCGGCGCGGCGGGGCATGGGCTGCCCGACGCGTGGTGGTTTCGGCCCGACGGGCGGCGCATGACGCAGCGCGACTGGCAGCAGAACGGCCACGTCATCGGGCTGTTTCTCAACGGCCAGGAGTTCCCCTACCGCGGCCGCCACGGCGACCGGATCGTCGACGACTCGTTCCTGCTGCTGATCAACGGCCACCACGAGGACGTGACGTTCGTGCTGCCGGGACGGCGCTTCGGCAAGACCTGGGCGCTAGAGCTGAGCACCGCCGATCCGAACGCCCAGCCGGGTGCGCTGACCACCGGGGCGCGCGCGGCGCACGAGATCAAGGCGCGCTCGGTGACGGTGCTCAAGCGGGTCGACCCGCCGAAGTAGCCGTGAGCGACCTGCGCGCCACCTACCGCCTGCAACTCGGGCCGCGGATGCGCTTCGCAGACGTGGCCGCGCTCGTGCCCTATCTGAAAGCGCTGGGCATCAGCCACCTGTACCTGTCGCCCTCGCTACGGGCGCGCTCGGGCTCGACGCACGGCTACGACGTCGTCGATCCGACGCGGGTGTCGGAGTCCCTGGGCGGCGAGGACGGGCTGCGTGCGCTGGCCGGCGCCGGCCTGGGGATCATCCTCGACATCGTGCCCAACCACATGGGGACCGGCGACGAGAACCGCTGGTGGGCTGATGAGGGCGAGCGGCTGCGGGTGTTCGACGTCGATCCCGAGACCGGCCACTACCGGCGCTTCTTCGACATCGACGACCTGGCCGGCGTGCGCGTCGAGGATCCGGAGGTCTTCGAGCTGACCCATCGCAAGGTGCTCTCGCTGCTTGGCGACGGCGTGATCGAGGGGCTGCGGATCGACCATCCCGACGGTCTTGCCGACCCGGCCGGGTACCTGGAGCGGCTGGCGGGGGAAGGCGCCTCGCACGTGTGGGTGGAGAAGATCGTCCACCCCGGCGAAGTGCTGCGCGACTGGCCGGTGAGCGGGACCGTCGGCTATGAGTTCCTCAACGATGTCCAGGGGCTGTTCATCGACCCAGGCGGCGAGGCGTGCCTGACCGAGCTCGCGTTCGAGTTGACCGGCGAGGGGCGTGCGTTTGAAGAAGTCGCGCTGGAGGCCCAGCTCGAGCAGGCGCGGGGAACCTTCGATCGCGAGGTCCAGCGGCTGCGCGCGATCCACGACCCAGGCGACTTGGAGGAGGCGCTGGCGCGGCTGCCGGTCTACCGCACGTACGTGCGCGACGGGGTGTTCGACGACGCCGACCGCGCGGCGCTGGCGGCGGCCGGCCGGCCCGACCTGTTCGACGGTGCACCCGAGGAGTTCGTCTCCCGCTTTCAGCAGACCTCGCCGCCGGTGACCGCGAAGGGGATCGAGGACACGGCGTTCTATCGCTACGCGCGGCTGCTGGCGTTGAACGACGTCGGCGGCGACCCCGGCCGCTGGGGCATTTCCGTGAACGACTTTCATGCGTCGAATGCCGAGCGAGCGCGGCGCTTCCCGGAGAACCTGCTCGTCACCCAGACGCACGACACGAAGCGCTCCGGCGATGCGCGGGCGCGGATCGGCGCGCTGAGCGCGATGGCCGAAGGCTGGGCGACGAACGTGCGGCGCTGGTATGAGCTGACCGACGGGCTGGTGGAAGATGGGGGGCGGGTGGGGCCGGATTCTCAGGAGCGCTACTTCATCTTCCAGACGCTGGTCGGCGTCTGGCCGATCACGCCGCAGCGGCTGGAGGGCTACGTCGAGAAGGCGCTGCGGGAGGCCAAGCGCAACACGAGCTGGGTCGACCAGAACGTTGCTTGGGAGGAGCAGGTGAAGCGCTTCGCGGTCGCGCTGCTGACGTACGAGCCGTTTGTGGAGTCCTTCGCGCCGTTCGTGGCCGAGGTGGCAGCGGCGGGCGAGCGCTCGGCGCTGGGACAGCTGCTGCTCAAGCTCACCGTGCCCGGCGTGCCCGACGTCTACCAGGGCGACGAGCTGATCGACCTGTCGCTTGTCGATCCCGACAACCGCCGGCCGGTCGACTGGGACGCGCGGCGGGCGGCGCTGGCGGAACTGCACGACGGGGCGCAGCCGACCCGCGCGACGCTGAAGCTGCACGTCATCGCGCGCGCGCTGGATCTGCGCGCCCGGCGGCCCGAGGTGTTCGGCCCGGGGGGGGCCTACACGCCGATCGAGGCCGGTCCGGACGTCGTGGCGTTCGGCCGCGGCGACGGCGAGGTCGTGGTGGTCGTGGCGCTGCGTGGCGCCGCCGGCGGGGCAGCGATCGCACTACCGGCGGGGGCGTACCGCGACGTGCTGGACGGGCGGCGGCCGGCGGTCGGCGCCACCGTCCCGGCGGCTGGCCTGACCGCCCCACACGGGCTCGCGCTGCTCGAGCGGGCCTGAGCCTGGGCCGGCCGGTCATCGAGGGCGCGGTGCCCGACGCGGTCTGGCACGGTCAGACCTGGCGCGCTCGCGCTGGCCGCCGGCCCGATGTACCGCAAGACCGATCGCCGCCTCGCGCCGGTGCGGGGCTTCGAACGCCGCGACGAGAAGCAGCACGTCTACGGCAGCTTCAGCTGCGACGGGCGCCGGCTCAAGGGCCCGGCCGTGATGACGGTCACCGGCGTGAGCGGGCTGCGCTGCCGGTCGAAGGTGACGTTCCGCGCGCGCCGAGCCTGATTGGCTGCACCGGGGTCGCCCTGGGTCCTGGGTCGTCATACTCGCGCCCGTGAAACTCCCACTCAAGCTCACAGTCGCCGTGCTGCTCGTCGCTGCCGTGCTGGCGCCGAACGCTGCGGGCAGCCCATCCGCCGACCTCTCCGCGATGCTCGCCGACCTCGGCCGCGACGAGAAGCTCAGCGCCTGTCGCTTCACGACGACCCAGCTGAAGAGCGCCCAGCAGCAGATCACGGGCGACGTGGATGCCTACGCGAAGGGCATCCGCCCGGCGATCAAGCGCGAGCTCAAGCGCTGGAAGGACCACAAGTGCAAGAACAAGCGCGGCTACGCGAAGCTGAAGATCGTCAAGGTCCACGCCACCGGTGAGGCGGGCAAGGAGTCGATCACGATCAAGAACATCGGCAAGAAGGCCGCCAATCTGCGCAACTACGCGCTGCGCGACCGCGACGACCACGTCCTGCGGCTGCGCAAGACCAAGCTCAAGGCGGGCAGCTCGCTGCGCGTCATCACCGGCTGTCGCAGGGGGGCCAAGAAGCCCGGGCGGCGCGGCTCGCGCTACTACGCCTGCAAGACCGTCGCGGTCTGGGACGACGCCGGCGATCTCGTCGAGCTGCTCGGCCCCGGCGGCGGGCTGATCTCCAAGAAGAGCTACGGGACGGCTCCGGCATGAGCGTCGTGAAGATCAACGCGATCACGGTCCCGCGCGAGCGCTTCGACGACTTCGCCCAGCGCTTCGCGACGCGCGCCGGCAAGGTCTCCAGCGCCGAGGGCTTCGAGGCCTTCGAGCTGCTGCGGCCCAACGACGACCGCGAGGTCTGCCTCGTCGTCACGCGCTGGCGCTCGGAGGAGGACTTCTCGGCCTGGCTGAACGGACCGGACTTCAAGGCCGGTCATGCCCAGCACCGCACGGGTGGCCCGGTCGGCACCTCCAGCGAGCTGTGGTCCTTCG
>JBBSQG010000287.1:0-4675 GCA_038258125.1 Solirubrobacterales bacterium | reverse complement strand
TGATCGCGCCCGGCGGCCAGCGCACCTACACCTATGACCTCGTCGAGGACGGCGCCCCGGAGCGCGCCTCGTTTCAGTGGTATCACGACCACCGCCTCGAGCGCACCGCGAGGAACGTCTGGCGCGGTCTGGCGGGAATGTGGATCATCGAGGACGAGCTCGACGCGTCGCTGCCGCTGCCGCGCGGCTCACGCGACATCCCGATCATGCTCAGCGACCGCTCGTTCGATGCGCACAACCAGCTCACCAATCCGTTCGCCGCCCAGCGCCGCCCGCCGACCGACGGCATCACGGGCAGCCGCATCCTCGTCAACGGGGCAGTGCTGCCCCATCACCGGGTGCGTCCGCAGCGCTATCGCCTGCGGGTGCTCAACGCCTCGCTGTTCCGTCCCTATGAGCTTCGCCTGAGCGGCGGGCTGACGATGACGCAGATCGCCGCCGACGGCGGGCTCATGCCGCGCCCCGTGCGCCGCAGCCGCGTCCTGCTCGGCCCCGGTGAGCGCGTCGAGCTGATCGTCGACTTCTCCGCCGCCCGCGGACAGCACGTCCGGCTGCTCAGCGCCAGGCGGGCCAAGGGCCCGAGCGGGCTGGGCTCGGTGACGTACGCCGGGCCGCTGATGGAGTTCCGGGTGGGCCGGACTCGCGAGCCCGACCGCACGCGGATTCCCCAGCGGTTGCGTCCGCTGCCCGCGTGGGTCGCGACGGCCGCACGTCAGCCGGCGCATGTCTGGCGCATCAGCGTGAGCGCCGGCCTGCGACCACGCTGGCTGATCAACGGGCGGGCGTTCGACCCCGGCTACGCCGACGTGAGCGCCAGGGCCGGTGAGACCGTGACCTGGGAGCTGCGCAACGAGACCGATGTCGCCCACCTCCTGCACCTGCACCACACCGACTGGCACATGCTGTCGCGCAACGGCCGGCGGCCCGCGCCGTGGGAGGCGTGCCTGAAGGACACCTTCTTCCTCGACGCCGGCGAGCGTGTCGTGATCGCCGGCCGCGTCAGCGACTACACCGGCAAGTTCGTGGTGCATTGCCACATGCTCGACCACGAGGATCACGGCCTGATGTCGCAATTCGAGGTCACGGCCTGACCATCGGCCGTGCCGCCGCCCGGTGCCGGGCTCAGGCGGCCGCACCCGCCGCCGGCCGGCGGCGCAGGTAGGCGAGCATCTCGCGCAGCAGCCGGCGCTCGACGAGCGCGGTCGCTCCAAGCGTCGTCACGACGTACAGACCGAACAGCGCGAGCGCGGCGGCCAGCGTCGTCTCCCCGCCGAAGGCCAGCCGCAGGAGCAGGATCAGCGCCACCGCGGGTGCGCTGGGCAGCAGCGCGCGCGCCGCGTGCAGCACGAAGCGAAAGTCGGGAAACAGGCGGCGCAGGAAGACCATCCGCACGGTGAAGTTCACGCCCTCGACGAGCAGCGTCGCGATCGCCAGGCCACGCAGGCCGTCGCTGGCCAGCAGCGGCAGCCCGAGCGCGAGGAAGGTGACGATCGCGATCGCGGCGGCGATTCCGATCGGCTTCGTATCGGCGCGGGCACGGTAGAAGGCGTCCCAGTTGAAGCCGATCTGGTGCACGGCGACGGAGACGCCGATCGCCTGCATGAGGCCGATCCCCGGCCGCCACTCCTCGCCGATCCCGAAGCGCACGATGTCCTGCGCGAACAGCGCCAGGCCGAGCCCGAACGGCGCGCCCCACATGAGCGCCAGGCGGTTGGACTTCACGAACGCCTCATAGAGCAGATCCGCGCGGTCCTTGACGGCGCAGATCGTCGGGTAGATCGTCTGCGTGATCGCCTGGTCGGCGCGGTCGGAGTACTGCGAGATCGACGAGGCGAGCGCGATGATGCCGACGCCGGCGAGGCCGAGCTTGGCCTCGCCCACGATCAGCAGCCCCTGGCCGACGACGATCCCTGACGTGCCGGCGAAGAACAGCGGCCAGGAGAACGACGCGTAGGAGCGTGCCGTCGCGCGATCGAAGGTCCAGCGGAAGCGGTAGGGCGATGCGCGCAGCGAGACGAGCGCGCCGACCCACGCACCCACGACGACGCCGACGATCAGCGCCCAGTAGTTCCAGCCCGCGATCAGCAGCGCGACGGCGATCACGAAGCCCACCACCGGGTCGATGATCTGCAGCTTGCGCTGGCGGGCGAAGTCCATCTCGCGGTAGAAGATCCACAGGGGCGCCTGCAGCGCCTGGGCGGGCACGACGAGCAGCGCCACGAGCGCCGGCGCGAGGATCTTCTCGTTGCCCATCACGAGCGCCATCGCCGGCACGAGCAGCAGTCCGGCGACGAGCACGATCGCGGCAACGGCGAGCTCGAACGTCATCGCCATGCGGAAGGCGATCTCCTGGTCGGCCTCGTCCTGCTGGATGAACTTGTCGCCGATGCCGACCTGGCGCAGGAACAGCAGCGTGTAGAGGACGACGAGGATGACGCCCCAGACCCCGTAGTCGGCCGTCGTGAGGAACGCCGCGACGAGGAAGCCGCGGACGAGGTTCAGCGTGTTGACGCCGACCAGGAAGGCGGTGTTGATGATCGTCCCGCGGGCGGCGCGGATGCGCAGGCCCGAGCCGGCCTCGGGCCGGCCGCCGGGAACCTTGGCCGGCGCTTCCTCGCTCATCGGCGGCGCCCTCCGCGCCACGCGACCGGCGTCAGCAGCGGCGGCGGGCCGCCGGGCAGCCCGAAGCCGCCAAGCGTGCCGCGCACCTCGCGCGGGTCCTCGCGGTGCGCCAGGCACAGCGCCGCGCCGGCGGCGGCATCGACCAGCAGTGCGGCGGCGAGCACGGCACGCGCCGAGCGCGGCCACCAGCGGCCGGCGTAGCGGCGCAGCGAGGCGACCCACTCGGCCCGCATCCGGGCCGGATCGGCGTGCTGGGCGCGGGCGACGCTCGTCCCGTACCCGTGCACGGCAGTCGCCGCCGGGACGATCTCGGCGTGGCGCCCGGCGCGCTGCAGGCGCCGGCAGAGGTCGCCATCGTTGAAGAACAACGGGAAGGACTCGTCAAACGGCGCCGGCTGCAGATCGTGGCGGGTCGCCATGACGCATGCTGCGGCGGGGCAGAAGACCGCTACCGGCTCGGCCGGAGGTCCGCCCGTCCACAGATCCTCGTAGCGCCGGCCGGCGAGCGCGCGGCCGCCGCGGCGGCGGTCCAGCCGCCGGCCGAGGCTCGTGACGCCCAGCAGCGCGCCCGCCAAGCCCAGGTCGCGGCGGGCGAACAACTGCGGCGTGCCGTCGGGATTGCGCAACAGCGCGGCGGCGAGGCCGACGCTCGGGTGCGCGCCGAGCTGCGCGCGCAGCGCGGCGGCGCAGCCCGCGTCCATGCCGCAGTCGGGGTTGAGGATCAGGACGTGGTCACCGCGGCCGGCGCGGTGCGCGAGGTTCATCGCGGCGGCGAAGCCGACGTTCTCCGCGTTTGCGATCAGCGTCACGCTCACGTCGGCGGTTGCGCGCGCCCGCCCCCGCTCCGCCGTCGCGGCGCGCGACGCGTTGTCGACGACGATCACCTCGACGTCGAGGCCGGCCGCCGCCTGCGCGAGCGCGCCGTCGAGGCAGGCGTCGATCTCGTCGGCGTGGTCGTAGGTGACGATGAGGATCGACACGAGGCCGGGTGCACGCACAGCGTCACGATACGGAGCGCCTGCGGCCACCGGGTGGCCGGCGCACGGCGGTCCTCGTGTCCGCCCGCAAACGCGGCAGCGCCTACGGACGACCGAGCAGTGGACGCGGCCGCAGAACCTGCGGACGGGTCCACTAGCCTCCGCGCCCTCATGCCCCTGCAGGACTTCCTCGCCGGCATGGCGCTGTTCGCCGTCATGCTCGCCGCCGTCCTCGCCGCCACGGCGCTGATCGTGCGACGCAGGCTGCGCCATCTCGACCGCCTCGAGCTCGCGCTGGCGAGCGTCGTCGTCGGCACGGGCGTCCTGATCGCCGTCCACCTCGTCCCGCTCATGCTTGGGATCCTCTACCGCGGCACGGTGCTCGCCGCGGCCGCGCTCGCCGTCGGCCTCGCGGCGCTCGTCAGGCCCGCCGCGACGCCCGCGACCCCCGCGGCGACCGAGACCGAGCCACGCGAGCCGCCGCCGCCCAGCGGCCAGGCGTCCTGGGCGCTCGCCGGCCTCGCGGCGGCGTTCGCCGCGATCGCCGCGCTCGCCGACCTCGGCCGCTGGGCCGGCGACGAGCTCGTCGGCGTCGACCCGCTCACCTTCCACCTGCCCAACGTCGGGCGCTGGATCCAGCTGCATTCGATGTGGCAGATCGACCAGTTCGTCCCGCTGCTCGCACACGGCAACTACCCCAACAACGGCGACGTCGTGCTGCTCAGCACCGTGCTGCCATGGCACAACGACTTCCTCGTCCGGCTGCCGATCACGTTCTATCTCGTGACGACGGCCATTGCCGTGCTCGCCGTCGCCCGAGAGCTGCGCGCGCCGCACGCGGCCGCCGTGCTGGCCGGCGCGGTCGTCGTCGGCCTGCCCGTCGTGGGGATCGCGACGATCCCCCGCGCGCTGCCCGATTCGCTCATGTGGACGACGTTCGCCTGCGGGATCCTCTTCCTGCTGCGCCACGCGCGCGGCGGCCGGCGCTCAGATCTCGTGCTCGCGGGGATCGGGCTGGGGATCGCCGCCGGGACGAAGTGGTACGGAGTCAGCTCGGTCGCCGTCGTCCTCGTGAT
>JBBSQG010000286.1:0-4686 GCA_038258125.1 Solirubrobacterales bacterium | reverse complement strand
GTCGAGACGATCGGCGACGACATCGCCTGGATGAAGTTCGGCGACGACGGCAAGCTCTACGCGATCAACCCCGAGTCGGGCTTCTTCGGCGTCGCTCCGGGCACCGGCGAGGACACGAACCCCAACGCGATGGCGACGGTCGCCAGCAACACGCTGTTTGCCAACTGCGCGCTGACCGACGACGGCGACGTCTGGTGGGAGGGCATGACCGAGCAGCCGCCCGCCCACGCGATCGACTGGAAGGGCAACGACTGGACGCCGGAGTCCGAGACGCCGGCCGCGCACCCGAACGGGCGCTTCACGGCACCCGCGGCGCAGGATCCGGCGATCGCCCCCGAGTGGGAGGATCCGAAGGGCGTCGCGGTCGACGCGATGATCTTCGGCGGTCGCCGCGCGACGGTCGTGCCGCTCGTGACCGAGTCGTTCGACTGGAACCACGGCGTCTTCATGGGCTCGACGATGAGCTCGGAGATGACGGCGGCCGCGGCCGGCGGTGTCGGCCAGTTGCGCTTCGACCCGTTCGCGATGCTGCCGTTCTGCGGCTACAACATGGCCGAGTACTTCCAGAACTGGCTCGACATCGGCGCCCGCGAGGGGGCCGACCTGCCGAAGCTGTTCTACGTCAACTGGTTCCGCAAGGACCCGGAGAGCGGGAAGTTCCTGTGGCCCGGCTTCGGCGAGAACTCACGCGTGCTGAAGTGGGTCTTCGAGCGCTGCGCGGGCACCGCCGAGGGCGTCGAGACGGCGGTCGGCATTGTGCCGGGACCGGGTGAGCTCGATGTCTCCGGCCTCGACATCTCCGATGAGGATCTCGCACAGGTCGTCACCGTTGATGCGGAGGCGTTCAAGGCTCAGCTGCCGCAGGTCGAGGAGTTCCTGGCGAAGTTCGGCGATGACCTGCCGGCCGAGATCTCGGCGCAGCTGAAGGCTTTCGAGGCCCGGCTGGACGCCGCCTGATGCTTGCGCTGTTCAAGCGCTGGCTGCGGATTCGCAAGCGCAAGAAGGCTCGCCGCCGCTGAATGGCGGATCGTCGTGCCGCGCCGGCGGGGAGCCCTCCTCGCCGGCGCTGGCGAGCTGGCTGGGCGCGGTCAGAGCTTCAGCGAGAACTGACGCCGCACGGTGCGGGCGTTGCCGGCGGCGTCGGCGACGCGCACGCGGATCGTCACGACGACCCGCCGGTGTGCGCGCAGCACACGCCGGATCGCGACGCGCCGCACCGCCGACAGCAGCGGGCGCGCGGTGGCGCGCCGGCCCAGGGCGATCCGCTTCGTGACGGCGCGCAGCGTGTACGTGCGTGCCTTCGCGCGGCCGACCCGCGGGAGGCTGACCGTGGCGCTCGTCGTCGCGCGGCAGGCCTCGCTGCGACAGGAGATCCTAATCGTGAGCGCGCGGGCGAGCTTCTGGCGCCGGGCGGCCACGGTCACCGTCGGCGCGACACGGTCCAGCGCCACGAGCGCAGGCAGCGGTAGCAGCGTCAGAGGTGGCGGCGCGAGGGGAACCGGTGGCGGTGGCACCGGGGCAGGCGGCGGCGGCACGACGACCGGTGGGGGCGGCGGCGGTGCTGGCGGCGGTGGCGCCGCCGTCGTGGCGTTGCGCACGGCGATGAACTGGCCCGCTTCGCCCGCGCCGGCGCCCTGGTAGAAGGCGTAGCCCGACAGCAGCAGGATCGGCTTCCCCGTGGCTGACGTCAGGGGGCGCGCCGTCGGGTTGCCGAGCGCGTAGGAGCCCGCCGGCAGGCGCAACGCCAGCAGCCGAGCCTCACCGCGCTCACGGTCGTAGAGGTACCAGCGCCAGGCGCCGAAGTCGCTCCTGATCGACTGTGCCTCGAGCACGCTGTAGGGGTGACCCTCGTAGCTCAGGTCGGCGCGATCGCCGAGGTTGCCGCGCGTGCCGAGCGCGATGAAGAGGTCGTTGATCGCCGACTCGGGCCGCGGCGCCCAGCCGGCCGCGTCGAGGTTCGTCAGCACCCCGGCGGCCTGGCGGTCGACGCTGATGTTCTTCAGGTAGTGAAAGTGGATCGCGATCTGCGACGCGTCGGGTCCGTTCCAGCTCATGACCTCCAGCGACGGGGTGCCCTCGGCGGTCGGGGCCAGCGTGCGAGGCAGGTTCGCCTCGCGATCGAACGTACCGGCCACCAGCGCCGCCCAGCCGGCGTAGTGGCGCACGACGAGGTTGGCGACCGAGATGTATTGCGGGTCCGGGGTGTCGCGCTCGAAGGCGAGCACGAACCCACCGTCCGGCAGCGCGGCGAGCGTCGGCTGCGAGGCGTGCACGTCGAGGTCGGCGCGGTGCGTCCAGGTCGTCAGGTTCTCGGAGGTGGCGAGCTTGCTGACGTACGTGCCGCCGACCAGCGTGTGGTGGACGCCGACGTAGCGGCCCGGGATGCCCTGGCCGGCGGGCGCGGCGATGACGTCGAGCCCGTCCAGCGAGTTGTCGAGGTCGTCGCGCGCGTGCGCCACGAAGACCTCGGCCGCCGCCGGCTCGAGCAGGCCAGCCAGCCGGGCGGCGCGCGCGTCGTCGGGCGTGACGACGAGCTGCGGCGCATCAGCTCCCTCGCGCGACGAGAAGCTCGCCGGGTCGATCAGCGGTCCGCTGACCTGCAGGCCGACGTCGCCGTTGCCGTCTACCGCGCTCGTGACGTCCCACTGCGCCCACGTCCCGGTCGGCGCGCCCGCGACGCTGGCGATCGGGGCCGACTCGGTGGCCAGCTGGGCCGGCGTGCCGTCGTCCTCGCCGAACGCCGGCGCCACGACCCGCACGGCCAGCGTCTCCACGGTCGGCGCGGTGACGCGCAGCCGCAGCACCGCGTGGGCCGGAGGGCCGGCGAGGCCGGCGACCCGGAAGCGCAGCACCGTCTGCGTGAACGCGCTCGCCTGCAGGCTCGGGCTGCGTCCGGCGGCCAGCGCGTCACCGGCCCCCGACCCCCGCGTCGTGTCGGCGGCGAGCGTGGCGACGGCGTGGGCCGGCGTGGCCGTGACGAGCGCAAGCGCGCACGCGACCGGCACGGGCTGCAGGGCACGCGCGATCGCGCGTACCGGCATCCGTGCTGTCCTGCTGAAGTCCATCAACCGCCCTGTTCGCATCTCGCAGCGCAGCCGCGCCACAGCGACCAGTAGATCGCACGGCGCCGTGACCTGCAAGGGCGGCCTGCCGGGTCAGACCCGGACGGCCGTGTCGAGCGCTACCGATGTGTGCGCTTGACGAATCCCAGCCGCAGCAGCACGCGGCTCCGGGGGCGGCGGACCGACCTGGCCTTCGGATACTGGCCGACGACGCGCAGCACGTAGCCCTTGCGGGTCTTGTGCGTGGGCCGGTAGACCGTGCCGACGCTGCAGCCGGCGCGGCGCAGCAGCTTGCGCGCCCCGAGGTACGTGCGGCCCTTCAGCTGGGGAACGCGGCAGCGCGTCGGGCTCGGTCCGGTCAACGCGCCGGGGCCGGGTGATCCGGTGGACACCGGCGGGAGCGCCGGTGGGGCCGGTGCGACGCTGAAGGACTGCGAGATCTGGCTGGCGCCCGTGCCGGGCGACGTCCCGAACAGATACGCGCAGAGCGAGTAGCTGCCCGAGACCGGCGGCGTGTAGGGGGCGCTGTAGATGAAGGCCCCGGACGGCATCTGCGTGATGACCTCGACCGATCCGGCGCGCTGGCGCTGGACGTCGGCGTTCGCCGCCCCGCTGCTGCCGCCCGCGCAGCCGGCACCGGCCGCCTGCACGAAGACCCGCAGGATCGCCGGCGTGGTGGCAGCGCCGTTGGCGGTGATCGTCATCACCCGGCCCGCCCGCGCGTTCGGCGAGGCCGCGGCCGACAGGCTGTTGGCCGCCGCGACGCCCGTGCCGGGGACGGCGAGCGACGTGAGCGCAAGCAGCGTTGCCGCTGGCAGCGTGCGACGCAGGCGGGTCGGCCCCGTGCGTCGATGACCAGTTCGAACCAGGTGCACGATGTGTACGCCTCCTCCATCAGCTCGACGTTGGTGACGACAATACGGCTTCGGCAGGCGTCGCCGCACCGATCGCGGCCGGTCGCTCAGCCGGGCTGTGTGCGCGGCTGCCGCACAGCGGCGCCGAGCGCGGCCAGGCGCTCGTCGCACGGCGGTCGTGTCGCCGATACAGCGCCATGAGCAACAGATTCGACACGACCGCCGATGGGGGGCGACCGCATCCGCGCATGCCGGCCTGACCGGTGCCACGACCGCCGGCGGGGCGGCCCGGTAGCGTCCTCCCTCATGGCTGTGAACGATGCCACCGGCGTTGCGGAAGGCGGCGACGACGACCGTGACGACGTCGCGGCCGGCGACGAGTGGGGCTCCGAGCTCTACCGGATCGCGTCCAACCAGTTCGACCGCGCTGGCGCGCTGCTGGACCTCGAGCCGGAGTTCGTCACTCGGCTGGGCCAGCCGCGCCGCTCGCTCGTCGTGAACTTCCCGGTGCGGCTGGACTCGGGCGACGTGCTCGGCCTGACCGGCTACCGCGTCCAGCACACGCTCACCATGGGCCCGACGAAGGGCGGCTTTCGCTACGGCGCCGATGTCTCGCTCGGCGAGTGCTCGGCGTTGGCGATGTGGATGACGTGGAAGTGCGCGCTGCTCGGGCTGCCCTACGGGGGCGCGAAGGGCGGCGTGCGCTGCACGCCCGGCGACCACAGCGTTGCCGAGCTGGAGCGGATCACGCGCCGCTACGCGGCCGAGCT
>JBBSQG010000285.1:0-4692 GCA_038258125.1 Solirubrobacterales bacterium | reverse complement strand
GGCGGAGGACGCCGTCGGGCGGCTGTGTGCGCGCGCGCCTGGGCGCACGCGCGAGATACTCGCTCTCGGCGACGGCGCGCTCGATCTCGGCGACGGCGCGCGCGCGGTCGTCGCGGGCGGCGTCCTGCGCGTGGTGCCGACGCCGCCCGGGCCGTCGGCGCCTACCGCCCGGGCCGCGCCGCCGCGTCACCCCGCGCGTGCCGGCGAGGGCCCGCAGTGACGACACTAGACTCCCGCCCTCATGCGCGACGCCTCCGTCGGCGAGATCCTCGTCCAACCCGATGAACTCGCGCGCCGCGTCCGCCAGCTCGGCCGCCAGATCAGCGAGGACTACGCCGGCCGAGATCTGCTGCTCGTCGGTGTCCTGAAGGGCGCCGTGTTCTTCCTGTCAGACCTCATGCGCCACATCGAGGTGCCCTGTGAGGTCGACTTCATGGCCGGCGCCAGCTACGGCTCGGCGACCGACTCCTCAGGCGTCGTGCGGATCCTCAAGGACCTCGACATCGCGCTCGACGGCCGCCACGTGCTGATCGTCGAGGACATCGTCGACTCGGGGCTGACGCTGCAGTACCTGCTGCGCAACCTCGGTGTCCGCAACCCGGCGTCGATCGAGGTCTGCGCGCTGCTGACCAAGCCCGAGCGGCTGAAGGTCGCGATCGAGCCGCGCTACGTCGGCTTCGAGATCGCCAACCGCTTCGTCGTCGGTTACGGCCTCGACCACGCCGAGCGCTACCGCAACCTTCCCTACGTCGCGGTGCTTGAGACAGAGTCGTGAGCTGCCGATAGGGGCCTGGATGAGGGCGACGGCAAGGACTGATCCAACGGGCGGGACGCTCCCGTACCCCTGCTACGCTGGCCATCCCGTGAACTCAGGAGTTTCCACGCCTTCATGAGCCGATTTTCAAAGAGCGCCGCCTTCCCGATCCTGATCGTCGTGATCCTGGCGTTCTTCGCCCAGCAGCTGATCTCGAGCCCCAACAAGAAGAAGGATCCGGGCTTCGGCGTCTTCACGACTCAGCTCGACAGCGGAGCGATCAAGACCGTCGAGATGCGCAACCGCGCCAACGAGCTGATCGTCACCCTGAACAACGACAAGGGCGAGTACAAGCTCGGATTCGCACAGGCCTACGGCGACGAGCTGACGAGAACCCTCGCGGCGGCCGAGAAGGACAAGAAGATCGCGTCCTTCGACATCAAGGGCACGGGCGCGACGTGGTGGTCGTCGCTCATCTACATCCTCCCGTTCCTGCTGTTCATCGGCTTCTGGATCTTCCTCATGAACCAGATGCAGGGTGGCGGCTCGAAGGTCATGTCGTTCGGCAAGTCCAAGGCCAAGCGGATGTCCGTCGACGCGCCCAAGATCACCTTCCGTGACGTCGCGGGCGCCGACGAGGCGGTCGAGGAGCTCCACGAGATCAAGGAGTTCCTCGAGAACCCGAAGAAATTCCAGGCGCTCGGCGCGCGGATCCCGAAGGGCGTGCTGCTGTTCGGACCCCCGGGCACCGGCAAGACGCTGCTGGCCCGCGCCGTCGCCGGCGAGGCCGGCGTGCCGTTCTTCTCGATCTCGGGCTCGGACTTCGTCGAGATGTTCGTCGGCGTCGGTGCCAGCCGTGTGCGCGACCTCTTCGAGCAGGCCAAGCAGAACAGCCCCTGCATCATCTTCATCGACGAGATCGACGCCGTCGGCCGCCACCGCGGCGCCGGCATGGGCGGCGGTCACGACGAGCGCGAGCAGACGCTCAACCAGCTGCTCGTCGAGATGGACGGCTTCACGATGACCGACAACGTCATCCTGATCGCCGCCACGAACCGTCCCGACATCCTCGATCCCGCCCTCCTGCGCCCGGGCCGCTTCGACCGCCAGATCGTCGTCGACCGCCCCGACCGCAAGGGCCGCGCCAAGATCCTTGAGGTCCACACGCGGGGCAAGCCGCTCGGCAAGGTCATCAACCTCGACGACCTCGCCGGCCAGACGCCCGGCTTCACCGGTGCCGACCTCGCGAACCTCGTCAACGAGGCCGCGCTGCTGTCCGCCCGCATCGGCAAGCGTGAGATCGGCCAGCACGAGCTCGAAGAGGGCATCATGCGCGTCATCGCGGGCCCGGAGAAGAAGACCCGGGTCATGAGCGAGAAGGAGCGCCGGATCACCGCGTACCACGAGATGGGCCACGCGATCGTCGGCCACTACCTCGAGCACTCCGACCCGGTCCACAAGATCTCCGTGATCTCCCGCGGCCAGGCGCTCGGCTACACGATCTCGATGCCGACCGAGGATCGCTTCCTCACGACGCGTGCGGAGCTCAGCGACTCGATGGCCATGACTCTCGGCGGCCGCGCCGCCGAGGAGTTCGTATTATCAGTGTTCACGACCGGCGAGTCGAACGACATAGATCAGGTCACGGCGACCGCGAAGGCGATGGTCATGCGCTACGGCATGAGCGAGCGCCTCGGTCCGCGCGTCTTCGGCAGCGATCCGACCCAGCCGTTCCTCGGCCGCGAGTTCGGCCACCAGGCCGACTACTCCGACGAGATCGCCCGCGAGATCGACGACGAGATCCGCCGCGTCGTCGAGGGCGCCCACCAGCGCGCTCGCGACATCCTCACCGAGCACCGCGAGACGCTCGACACGGTCTCGGAGATCCTCATCCGCCGCGAGACGATCGAGAAGGCCGAGTTCGAGGCGCTGGTGCTCGGCACGCCGGAGTCCGAGGTCTTCCCCGACGAGGCGCCGGAGCTGCCGGCCCCCGTCACGCCGGCCGACAAGCCGGGCCAGAAGGCTCCGCGCACGCTGCCCCGTCCCGGCCTCGCCGGTGGCGTCGAGGTTCGCGCGGACGCCCCGCGCAAGCCCGAGCTCTAACGCTCCGCGCCACCTGCTGACGGACCGATAGATCGCCGCGTTTCGCGCGGTCACGATGGGGACCGCCATGCGCGAACCCGTCACAGGAGCCCCATGATCCTTCCGCAGATCGTGGCGCGAGATGCCTGGACGAGCGCCCGCAAGGCGCTGCTGGCCAAGGAGAAGGAGATGACCCGCGCACGCGACGCGCTCAACGCCGAGCGCCGCCGCCTGCCGATGGTCAAGATCTCCAAGCCCTAGAAGTTGCAACCACGCGACAGCCCGTTCATATTACCGTCTGGTAATATGAACGTCAGTGACCGCGTACGCTGCCCTCGCTGAACCCAACCGCCGCGAGATCCTCGATCTGCTGCGCGGCGGCGAGCGTTCGGTCACCGACCTCGTCGACCGGCTGACACTCAGCCAGCCCGGTGTCTCCAAGCACCTCAAGGTGCTGCGCGAGGCCGGCCTGGTCGCCGTCCGCAGCGCCGGAAAACAGCGCCTCTACGCGCTGTGCTGCGAGCCGCTCGCCGAGGTCGACGCGTGGCTTGAGCCCTACCGCGCGTTCTGGACCGACCGGCTCGACGCCCTCGAACGACACCTGGAGGAGAACCCATGACCCCCGACGGCACACTGGAGACCATCGACGGGCGCCCCGCGCTGCGCTTCGAACGCCGCCTCGCCCACCCGATCGAGCGCGTCTGGCGTGCGGTGACCGAGCCCGCCGAGCTCGCGCAGTGGTTCGTCGGGCCGGTCAGCTGGACGCCGGCGCTCGGCGAGGTGTTCGAGGGCGGCGGGCAGTCTGGCGCGATCACCGCACTCCAGGCCCCGCGGCGGCTGGCCTGGAGCTGGGCCGAGGAGCGCTATGCGTTTGACCTGGCGCCCGACGGCGATGGCTGCCGGCTCGTCTTCACCCACGTCTTCAATCCGAGCCACGGGCCGGCCGCGCAGCACGCCGCCGGCTGGGAGACCTACCTCGAGCGGCTCGCCGCGCTGCTCGCCGGCGCCGCACTGTCGCAGGAGGATGCGCACGCCTCGATCGGCGAACGCCACGAGCACTACGCGGTGCGCTTCGGCCAGGACCCGGCGCCCGGCCGCCGGATGATCGCGAGCCTCGGCTTCCGCGACCTCACGCTCGAGTCCGACGATGCCGGAGGACCGGTCCTGGGCCTCGAGCGCCGCTATCGCCACCCGGTCGAGCGCGTGTGGCGGGCGATCAGCGAGACCGACGAGCTCGCGCACTGGTTCCCGGGCGATGCGCCGATGCAGATCATCGAGCGCGATCCGCCGCACCGCCTC
This sequence comes from Solirubrobacterales bacterium, assembly GCA_038258125.1. Classification (GTDB taxonomy): domain Bacteria; phylum Actinomycetota; class Thermoleophilia; order Solirubrobacterales; family Solirubrobacteraceae; genus CADCVQ01. The sequence goes on along the minus strand of JBBSQG010000285.1, from coordinate 557 downwards.
GTGGCGACCTGGTTTGGCGACGAGCTGCGCTTCGCGCTGCGACCCGACGGCGCCGGCTGCGTGCTCGTCTTCACGCACGCCTCGGCCGAGCGCGACGTCGCCGCGCGGACCGCGGCCGGCTGGGACCGCTGCTTCGCGCGCGTCGACGCGTTGCTCGCCGGCGCGCCGATGAGCGAGGCGGCCGCGCTCGAGTTGTGGCCCGACGTCCATGAGCGCTACGCCGAGCGCTTCGGCGTCGATCCCGAGATTGGCCGCCGCGCGTACGCCGCACACCCGGCGCCGTAGCTCGCGGGCGCCAGATGGCTAGCGTTGGCAACCGGATGGATGTCCGCGTCCCCGAGCCGGTCGTCATGGGCGTCGTCAACGTCACGCCCGACTCGTTCTCCGACGGCGGCTCGTGGCTGGACCCCGACGCGGCGATCGCCCATGGGCGATCGCTCGTCGCGCAGGGCGCGGCGATCCTCGATGTCGGCGGCGAGTCGACGCGGCCCGGCGCCGAGCCGGTGAGCCAGGCCGAGGAGCTGCGCCGCGTCGTGCCGGTGCTCGAGGGGCTGGCC
>JBBSQG010000284.1:0-4699 GCA_038258125.1 Solirubrobacterales bacterium | reverse complement strand
GGACCGAAGTCCCGGCCGAAGGTCACGATCACCGCGCGCGGCGCCGTGCGCGGTCGCAGGGCCACGCTGCGCGTGCGACGCGTGCGCAAGGTCTGCGCGACCCGCTGCGCGCACCGGCCCGTCGGCGCCACGACGACGACGCGGCTGCGCCTGGCCGGGCTGCGGCGCGTGGCACTGCCGCGTCTGCGGGCAGCCGACACCGGCTGGCGAGTGTCGCTCACCGCCGGCGGGTTCAGCGTCGCCGGCGTGCGTTACCGGGCTTACCGCGCGACGCGCACGATCCGACCGCGGTGACCGTACGCCGAGGCGCGCGGTCTTCCCCGTCCGCATCAGGTGGTGAGGCGGCCGCTCAGTGGAGGTCGAGCGCAAGGAGGCGTCCGGCCCGCGCCAATGGCTCGGACCGCCCACTCAACGATTAGGCTGGGCGCGTGCGCACCCCCGCCGTCCTGTGTGCCGTCACCGCCCTGCTCGCGGGCGGCGCCGCCGCCGTCGCCGTAGCGCAGGCCCCCGAGCGCCCGAGCGGCAACTTCGGGGGCGGCCGGCTCGTCGCGCCGCCGAAGAAGCTCTTCGGGCCCGGCAACGCGGTCATCGCGCTGCGCGCCCTGCCCAAGCGCAAGCTGGAGATCGAGGCGACCGTGCGCGCCAAGTGCGCCGGCGGAGATCTGCAGGTCACCACGAAGATCGACGCCGACGGCTCGTTCGATGCCAAGGGCTCCTCGACGCAGGAGCCGGTGCCCGGCGAGAAGGTCAAGACGACCTACAAGCTCGCCGGCACCTTCACCGATGCCAACGCCGCCAAGGGCACGCTCTCGGCGACGCTCGTCTCCCGCGCCGAGGGCAAGTCGGCGAAGACCTGCAAGACCGGCAAGGTCGCCTTTCAGGTGCGCCGCCCCGACGGCAAGCTCGGCAGCCGCGAGACGCGCCCTCGCGCGGCCTACTACGGCGTCACGGCGCAGCGCGGTACCGGGCCGCGGCGACCGATCGTCCTGCGCCTGTCAGGCGATCGCACGCGGATCGCGCGCGCCCTGTTCGGCGAGCAGATCAAGTGCAGCGACGACACCCGCGCGATCGGCATCGAGGCGCCGCGCACGAACATCGCGATCGACGCCGACGGCCGTGTCTCCGACCACGAGACCGACAAGATCGACAACGGCGCGTCCTACACCTACATCGACGACCGCTTCAAGGCGACGATTGGCCGCACCGGCGCCAAGGGGACGTTCTCGCTCAGCGATCGCACGGTCGACAAGGCGAGCGGCAACGTCATCCAGTCCTGCAAGTCGGGCACGATCAAGTGGAGCGCGGCGCCCTGACGGCTTCGTGGATACGCCCGGAAGACGGGTGCACTAGCGCTCGCGGCGCATGAACATCCAGTTGACCACCCACAGCGCCGCGCCGAGCGCGATCAGGATGCCCGCGCGCGCGAAGATCTCGGCCTCGATCTGCGTCAGCAGGGCGATCGAGACCGCGATGCCGATGATCGGCACCGCGCTCGGCACCCTGAAGTGCTCGTGGTCGACGCTGTCGCGGCGCAGCACGAGCACGCAGACGTTGACGACGGCGAAGACGCCGACGAGCAGCGCCACCGTCGTGTCGGCGAGCGCGTCGAGGTCGCCTGTCGCCACGAGGATGGCAGCGATCGCGGTCGTGAAGGCGATCGCGAACCACGGAGTGCGCCGAGCGGGCAGGATCTGCTCGAACGGGCGCGGCACGACGCCCTCCTGCGCCATCCCGTAGAGCAACCGCGAGGCCATGATCATGTTGATCAGCGCGCCGTTTGACAGCGCGAGCAGGCCGATCGCAGAGAAGAGCTGGTCGGGGATGCCGAGCGGACCCTGCCGGATGACCTCCAGCAGCGCCGCGTCCGATGTGGCGAGATCGCCGGTCGGCACGACCATCGACGCACCGATCGTGACGAGCAGATACAGCACGCCGGCGATCGCCAGGGCGCCGAACAGCGCCTTGGGGTACGCGCGCGCCGGATCGCGGGTCTCCTCGGCGACGTTGACGGAGTCCTCGAAGCCGACGAGCGCATAGAAGGCGATCGCCGAGCCGGCCAGCGCGGCGCCGAGCATCGAGCCGTCCTGCTTGAACTCAAAGGCCCGGCTGGGCTCCGCGTCGCCGCCGAAGATCGCCACCGCGGCGACCACGACGATCAGCAGCAGGCCGCTCATCTCCACGAGCGTGAAGCCGACGTTGAGCTTCACCGACTCCTCGATGCCGCGCAGGTTGACCGCCGCGATCAGGCCGACGAGGGCGAGCGCGGTGATCACGACCGGGATGTCGACGAAGGCGCTGAGGTAGTCGCCGCCGAACGCTCGCGCCAGCGCGCTGGCCGACGCGATCCCGGATGCGACAACCGCGAATGCGACGACGAAGCTGACGAACGGATGACCGAACGCGCGGTGGACGTAGAGGCCGGCGCCGCCGGCCCGCGGGTACTTGCCGACGAGCTCGGCGTAGGAGCCCGCCGTGAACGCCGCCATCAGCAGCGCGAGCACGAACGCGACCCAGATCGCGCCGCCCGTCTGCGCCGCCACCTGGCCCACGCGGGCGTAGATGCCGCCGCCGAGGATGTCGCCGACGATGAAGAACAGCAGCAGCCCGGGCGTGATCGCGCGGCGCAGGCCGTCGCCCTCGGGACCGGAGGGCGTCGCGGCCGCGGCGCCGACGGGGATGTTGGGGCTGCGGCGTGACATCCCGGGCCTCCTACCCGCTGGCGGTCTGAAACGGACCGGCTCGGGTAGGAGCGACCCATGGCCAACGACCGGATCGAGCGCATCGCTCGCAACGAGAGCGCGTTTCGCGACCTCAACGAGAACCTCGAGGCTGGCGTGCATCGCGGCCGGCCGGCGTCCGACTACGCGGGCTTCGTCTGCGAATGTGGCCACGCCGACTGCGAGATGATCGTGCGGTTGAAGCTCGCCGACTTCGAGCGCGTCCGCGCCGACTCACGGCTTTTCATCGTCGTGCCGGGCCATGAGCTGCTCGAGGCCGAGAGCGTCGTCGAGCGCAACGGCGGCTTCCTCGTCGTGCGCAAGTGCGAGGACGCTGCTGATGTCGTCGAGGAGACCGACCGCCGCAGCAGCTGATCAGTCACCGCGTCACCACTGGGCGCTACACGTCGATCAGACGAGCAACGTGACCGCGGCCACTCCGAGCGCGAGGACCGCGGCCGCGAGGGCGGTCCGCCCGATACCCGGCCGCGCGCCGCTGCCGACCGGCTGGTCGCCGTCCGCCGGTGGATCCCAACGCGGGTGGTGCGCCGCCGCGTAGCTCGCGCGCACGGTCCCGCGGCGGATGCCCTCCAGCGACTGCGGGTGCGACGTCGCCTGCATGATGTGACCGGCGACGAGCCCGGCCAGCAGCAGCGTCGCGGCGTCGTGCAGCGCGATCGTGCCGGGCAGGCGCAGGTCGGTGTTGCGCTCCCCGAGCCAGAGCAGGACGCCAGACACCGTGAACAGGATGGCGAGCCCGGCCTGGACGATCGCGTGACCCTTCTGCCCGCCGTTGAAGCGCCCGGCGGGAGCGCGGCCGCGGTTGCGCACGAACAGGACGTCGTCGGCGTCGAAGCGCTCGATGTCGCGGCGCGTGCGCGCCAGCGCCGCCCGGTCTCCGAGCAGCACGACGAGCGCGAGCCCCGTCAGCCAGGCGACCGCGGTCACGAGGTGGATGCCCTTCATGAGCGGGCGGTCGGAGACGATCTGCGCGAGGAACGGCAGGTAGAGCACGAAGCCGGTCAGCAACAGGATCGAGAACGCCCAGGCGTGGATTGTGTGCAACCGCCGCTCGGTCAGCCCGAAGCGCGCCACGCGCGGCTCGGCGGCGATCGCGATCCGCGGGTCAACGGCCATTGGAGCCGCCGATCCAGGCATCGCGGTCATAGCCGCGCTGCTGCCAGTAGCCGTCCTCGACGCGGTCGGTGACGACGATCCTCGAGACCCACTTGACGCCCTTGTAGCCGTACATCTTCGGCATCACGACCCGCACCGGCGCGCCGTGCTCGCGCTTCAGTGGCGCATCGTCCATCCCGTAGGCCAGCAGCGCATCGGGCTCGCGAAGCTGCTCGAGCGTCAGCGAGTCGACGTAGGGCTCCTCGGCGGAGACGAAGCGCAGCGCGCGGGCGCTGGGCAGCGGGCGGGCGGCCGCCAGCAGATCGTCGAAGCGAACGCCGGCCCAGCGCACGTCGTCGACCGACCAGCCGGTGACACAGACGAAATCCGACGTCTGGCGTACGCGCGGGAGCGCCACCAGTTGCGCGTAGGTCAGCGTCTGCGGGCGCTCGACGAGGCCTTCGATCCGCAGCCGCCAGGTCGCCGGGTCGAACTTCGGGTGCGGCGGGTTGACGGCGTAGATCCGCCAGCCCTTGCCAAACGGCAGCGCGCTGCGCAGCGACTCGGGCACGAGCCGCGTCGACTGCGCGAGCAGGTCCATCGCCGCACCGCCCCAGGCGAGCGAGGACAGGCCGAGGCCGACGAAGCCGAGAAAGGCGCGGCGGCCGATCGGCGGGCCTGCCGATTGCGCTGGATCGTTCATAGCCACACGATGCCAACCGATCCTTGCCAGCTGCTTACGACGTATGGGGCTGGCGCGGCGGCGCGCCACACGCCTCGATGCGGTTCAGCCGACCGCGCGCTCCATCATCACGCCCGCCAGCGCGACGCCGTCGGGCGCGACCACCATCGTCCGGCCGGTCTCG
>JBBSQG010000283.1:0-4718 GCA_038258125.1 Solirubrobacterales bacterium | reverse complement strand
GTCGATGATGCGGTCGATCGTCTGCGGCGTGTCCTGCGTGTGCAGGGTCGCGAAGACGAGGTGGCCGGTCTCCGCGGCGGTCAGTGCGGTGTGGATCGTCTCCAGGTCGCGCATCTCGCCGACGAGGATGACGTCGGGATCCTGGCGCAGGGCGGACTTCAGCCCGGCCGCGAACGACGACGCATCCGAGCCGATCTCGCGCTGGTTGACGAGGCACTTCTTGTGGCTGTGGAGGAACTCGATCGGGTCCTCGATGGTCATGATGTGCTCTTCGCGCGTGGCGTTGATCTCGTCGACCACCGCCGCCAGCGACGTGGACTTGCCCGAGCCGGTCGGGCCCGTGACAAGCACGAAGCCGCGTGGCCGCTTGGCCAGCTCGTGCATCACCGGCGGCAGCCCGAGCTCGTCGACCGTCTTGATCGAGAACGGGATCAGGCGGAAGGCCGCCCCGATCGCCGAGCGCTGGTAGTAGGCGTTGACGCGGAAACGGGCTCGTCCTGGAATCGCATAGGCGAAGTCGATCTGCCAGTCGGTCTCAAGCCGCTGGCGCTGATCGTTGGACAGGATCGAGTAGATCGTCTCGCGTGTCTGCTCGGTGGTCATGACGGGGTAGTCCTCCAGCGCTTGGAGGCGACCCCGGACCCGTACGGTTGGATGGGCCCCGGCCGTGAGATGCAGGTCGGAGGCGTTGCGCTCGATGACCTCGAGCAGCAGGTCGGCGAAGTCAAGGCTCATTACGCCCGGCTATCGGCCCGGCCCGCGGTGGGCAGCGGCTTATGCGATGGAAGTGGACGACCGTATGATCTGCGGCACGGATGGCTGACCCTCCCAAGCGCACGCGCCCTGAGTCGGGGTCATCCAGCCCGGTCCGGCGCCGTTCGGGCTCCGGGCCGCCGGCCGAACGCCGGCCCTGGCGGGTCGAGGGCCAGCGCGACGGCGATTCGGGCTCTGATCCGGGCAAGCGTGACCGCGGCGACATGCCGCGCGTACCGGGCTCGCGGCGCTTCTGGCGCTTCCTGCTCGTCCTGCTGATCCTCAACATCGTCTTCGCCCAGCTGATCCCCTCCAGCGAGGACCGCCGGCTCGACGTGCCCTACACGGTCTTTCGCGAGCAGGTGACCGCCGGCAACGTCAAGGAGGTCAACGCGCGCAACGACGTCATCCAGGGCACCTTCCGCAAGCAGGTGAAGTTCGAGGACAAGGGTCCCGAGACGCGCTTTGAGACCGTCCGCCCGACCTTCGCCCAGGACGACGAGCTGCTCAAGCTGCTGCTCGAGAAGGACGTCGAGGTCAACGCCCGCCCGATCGACGAGGGCCGCGGCTTCCTGGCCACGCTGCTGCTCTCCTTCGGCCCGACGCTGCTGATCGTCGGGCTGTTCATCTACTTCATCCGCCGCAGCGCGGCGGCCGCGGGCGGCGGGGCGATGGCGCTCGGCCGCTCCAAGGCCAAGCGCTACGAGGCCTCCGACCAACGCGTGAGCTTCGAGGATGTAGCCGGCATCGACGAGGTCGAGGACGAGCTCAAGGAGATCGTCGACTTCCTCAAGAACCCCGACCGCTATCGCAAGCTCGGCGCCTCGTTTCCCAAGGGCGTGCTGCTGTCCGGTCAGCCGGGCACCGGCAAGACGCTGCTCGCGCGCGCCGTCGCCGGCGAGGCCGACGTGCCGTTCTTCTCGCTCAGCGCCTCGGAGTTCGTCGAGATGGTCGTCGGCGTCGGCGCCTCGCGGGTGCGCGACCTGTTCGACCAGGCCAAGAAGGCGGCGCCGTCGATCATCTTCATCGACGAGCTCGACGCGATCGGCCGCGCCCGCGGCGGCGGCGGCGGCTTCGGCGGCCACGACGAGCGCGAGCAGACGCTCAACCAGATCCTCACCGAGATGGACGGCTTCACCGGCTCGGAGGGCGTCATCGTGCTTGCGGCGACCAACCGCCCCGAGGTGCTCGATGCAGCGTTGCTGCGACCTGGCCGCTTCGACCGCCGCCTGACCGTCAACCCCCCCGACAAGGACGGGCGCGTCGCGATCCTGAAGATCCACACGCGCTCGGTGCCGCTGGGCGACGACGTCGACCTCGCCCGTCTCGCCGCCTCGACGCCCGGCATGGTCGGCGCCGACCTGCGCAACCTCGTCAACGAGGGCGCGCTGATCGCCGCGCGGCGCGATCACGAGCAGATCTCGGCGGCCGATCTCGCCGATGCGCTGGAGCGGATCGTGCTCGGCGCCGAGCGCAAGATCACGCTGTCAGACGAGGAGCGTGAGCGCACCGCGTACCACGAGTCCGGTCACGCCGTGCTCGGCATGCTGGAGCCGGGCGCCGACCCGGTCCGCAAGGTCTCGATCGTGCCCCGCGGGCGCGCGCTCGGCGTGACGTTCCAGTCGCCGTCGACCGACCGCTACGGCTACGACGCGCGCTACCTCGAGGGCCGCATCGTCGGCGCGCTCGGCGGCCGCGCGGCGGAGGAGCTCATCTACGGCAACGTCACGACCGGTGCGGAGTCCGACCTCGAGCAGGTCACGTCGATCGCCCGCCAGATGGTCGGGCGCTGGGGCATGTCGGATGTCATCGGCCTCGTGTCGGTCCTCCCCGCGCCCGGCGAGGAGCAGTTCTACGGCCCCGGCGGCCCCGTCCAGGTCTCTGACGACACGCGCGAGCTCGTCGATCGGGAGGTGCGACGAATCGTCGAGGCCTGTTATGAGCGGGCGCGGCGGATGCTCGCCGACAACCGCGACAAGCTCGAGTCGCTGACGCAGGCGCTGTTGGAGAAGGAGACGCTCGACGAGGACGACGCCTACCGCGCGGCCGGCTTCCCGCGCGACGCCTCGCCCGACGACGCCGGTGGCAGCGGGACGGGCCACGCCAGCGATGGCGCCACCGGCGGCGAATCCCCCGCCGACGACCCCGGCCAGGCGCTCGAACCGCCGGCCGCCACGTAGCGAGCCGGCGCGTGGGCCAGGTCGAACTCGAGGCGGCGGCGGCGCTGTACTCCGGGGCGGTGCTCGAGCAGCTCGGCCCCTTCGCGGTCGTCGACCGGCTCGTCGAGCTGTGGCTGCGCGGCGGCCTGCCGGGCGGCGCGACGAGCAGCTCGTCGGTCGCGCTGGATCGCTACTGGCGTGACAGCGAGGACCGGCTCGGCGAGGTCGAGCGCCGCGAGATCTTCGCGCGCGTATTCTCCGCTCCCTTCGACGAGCGGTGGATCGCGCTGCTCGCCGCGCTCGCGCGCGCAGCCGCCGACGCCGGCGAGCCGGGCGGCGCCGTGCGCGACCACCTCAACGCCCACGTCGGCGAGGCCACGCTGCGCGCGGCACCGCTGCTCGTCACCCAGCTGCGCACGGCACTCGACGTGCTCAACGACCCCGAGGTCCTGTCCGCCTACGGGGCTCGCGACCTGTGGGAGCTCGTCGACACGCTCGCCCGCCTGGAGCTCGGCACCGAGCCCGACGTCGACCGGCTGCGCACGATGGCCGCGGCCGGCGCCGTCGTCATCGGGTGGCTCGCCGCCGGCGCCGCTCCGGCCTCGCGCGAGGAGGCGGCCGATGCGGCACACGCCTGGCTGGCCGCGGTCGCGCCTCCCCCGGCTCCCGACAACGAGTAGACCGATGGCGTATTCGGGGTCTATACAGCCCCGAAAACGCCATCCTCGTTGGGCCGTCAGATGACGCTACGGGCGCTCAGCCGGGCTCGACCGCGACCGCGCCCGTGCCCGCCACCCGCTGGACCTCCTGGATCGAGGTCATACCGTGGCGGACCTTCTCCAGGCCGTCGTCGCGCATGAGCCGCATGCCCTGGCGGACGGCGACCTCGGCGATCTCCGGCCCGGCGGCGCGCGCGAGCGTGAGCTTGCGGATCTCCTCGGTCACGACCATCACCTCGTAGAGCCCGATCCGGCCCTTGTAACCGGTGTGGTTGCAGCGCGGGCAGCCCTGCGGCTGGTAGGCCTCCATGTCGAACTGGCTGCGGATGCCGTTCGCGCGCAGGACGTCGGCGGTGATGATCCCGCGCTCCTTGCAGTGCTGGCAGAGCTTGCGGGCCAGACGCTGGGCGACGACGCAGTCGATCGCCGACGCCACGAGGAACGGCTCCACGCCCATGTCGACGAGCCTCGTCACGGCGCTCGCGGCATCGTTGGTGTGCAGCGTGGAGAGCACGAGGTGGCCGGTCAGGGCGGACTCGATCGCGATCTGCGCGGTCTCGCGATCGCGAATCTCGCCGACCATGATGATGTCCGGATCGGCGCGCATCATCGAGCGCAGGCCGGTGTGGAAGTGCAGGCCGGCGCGCGGATTGACCTGGACCTGGGTGATGCCGTCCAGTTGGTACTCGACCGGGTCCTCGATCGTGATGATGTTCTTCTCGATCGTGTTGAGAGCCGACAGCGCTGCGTAGAGGGTCGTCGACTTGCCCGAACCGGTCGGGCCGGTCACGAGCACCGCACCGTAGGCCTGGTGGAAGGCACGCTCGAACTTCTCGCGCTCCTGGGCCGCCATGCCGAGCTTCTCGAGCTCCATGACGATCGAGCTCTTGTCGAGGATCCGGATGACGACCGACTCGCCGTGCACGCTGGGCAGCGTCACGACGCGCAGGTCGATGTGGTGGCCGTCGATCGTCAGGCCGACGCGACCATCCTGCGGGATCCGCCGCTCGGAGATATCGAGGTCGCTCATGATCTTCACGCGGCTGATGACGCCGAGCACCATGCGTCGCTGGACCGTCGCGGTCTC
>JBBSQG010000282.1:0-4725 GCA_038258125.1 Solirubrobacterales bacterium | reverse complement strand
CGGCGCCCGCCGCGGATCGACAGGGCCGACCAGGAGGGGGGACCGGCGCGGCGCATCCCGGGCGCGCCGGCGCGCGCCGCCGCGCAGGTCGGCTCGGCGGCGCAGGCACGCGCCGACGGCGCTGCTGCGGCGCGCACGCTGCGCCGTGCCGGGATCAACATGGACCTCGCGCCCGTCGCCGACGTCGGCCGCGCCGGCGCGGCGCTGACGCGCGAGCGGCGGACGTACGGCAGCTCCGCGCGCCGCGTGACCCGCCGGGCCAGCGCCTTCGCCTCCGGCCTGCGCCGCGGCGGCGTGCGCGCCACCGCCAAGCACTTCCCAGGCTTCGGCGCCGCGGCCATCAACACCGACAACGCCGCGCAGCGGATCACTACGCCACTGAGCACGCTGCGCAGCACCGATCTGCCGCCCTTCGCCCGCTTGATCGAGGACCGCATCGACGCCGTCATGCTGTCGACGGCGGTCTACCCGGCGCTCGACGACCGGCCGGCCGCGTTCTCGCGCCGCTGGGTCGGTGACGAGCTGCGCGACCGGCTCGGCTTCCGCGGTGTGGCGATCACCGACGACCTCGGCACACCGGCCGTCGCCGCGTTCGGCTCCAACCGGGCGCGCGCCGTGCTCGCGGTGCGGGCGGGGATCGACCTGCCGCTGTTCTCCTCGAGCTACAAGGCGGGCGCGCAAGCGGCGGAGGGTCTGCTGAACGCCGCCCGCGACGGGCGTCTGGACGCCCGGGCGCTGCGCGCTCAGGCCCGGCGCGTCCTCGCGCTTCGGGCTCGCATCGCGCGCTGAGCCCGAGCCGCCGATCAACGCCGGACCGCGGCCACGACAGGGTCAATTGCCGGACTGCCGATCGATCTGGGCGAGGTTGACGTCCAGCCAGGCAGCGGCGGCTGCCCACGCGCGGCTCGTCGGGTTGATCGGGTCGCGGTGCCCGCCCGGAGACTCAGACAGCGTGACGACGCCGCCCGCCGCCCGTGCCGCGGCGGCGTACTCGCGCGACCGCTCTATCTCGACCGTCACGTCATCGACGGCGTGCACGAGACCGACCGGCAGCTTGAGCGGAAGGCGGCGCATCGGATCGGCCTGGGCCCAGCGGCCCGGTACGGCGGTGGGTCCGCCGCCGAGCAGCTCGCGGGCGGGCTGGCCGGCGCGTTCGAGATCGCTGACGGCGGCCAGCGCCACGACGCCGACGGGATGCACGACCGGCGCTGAGCCGACGGCGCCCGGCGGCAGCCCGGCGCGCCCGCCGGCCCACAGCGCGAGCTGACCGCCGGCCGAATGGCCGAGCAGCGTGACACGATCGAGGTCCAGCGACGCGCCCGGCAGCACGGTGAGGTGGTCGATTGCCGCTGCCACGTCCTGGAAGGTCTGCGGCCAGCCGCCGCCGTCGCGACCGAGCCGGCGGTACTCGACGTTGTAGGCCGCGTAACCACGCCGCGCGAGGTCCAGGCACAGCGGCCGCATGACGAGCCGCGTGTACGGCGGCTGCCAGTAGCCGCCGTGCAGCACGGTGACGACGGGGTGGGGACCCGGTCCGGCCGGCAGGTGCAGGTCGGCGATCTGGCGCGGATGCTCGCCGTAGTGGTGGCGAGCGGGGGGACGGCGCAGCGCCGCGCCGGCGATCCGCAGCGCGAGCGAGTTGACGGTCATCCCAGCAGCCCCGGGCCACACGGCACCGCGATCGCGCCGTCGCGGATGGCGAGCGGGTGCTCGACGTCGGCGAACAGCTCAAGCGTCGACAGCCCGCACGCGGCGTCGATCCGCAGCGCGGCGGCGGCGTGCACCGCGGCGGCGATCCCCAGCGGCCCGTCGAACGTCGAGGCGACGTACGGCTCGGCTCCCGAGGCACGGACGAGTGTGGCGCAGGCCAGCAGCGCAGAGATGCCGCCGCAGCGGCTGAGCTTCAGGCAGACGGCGTCGGCCGCGCCCGAGGCCAGGGCGCCCGGCTCGGCGGCCGTCTCGTCCATCGCGATCCGCACCGCGACGCGCTCGCGCAGTGCGCGCAGCTCGGCGAGGCCGTGGACCGGCTCCTCGACGAGCTCCAACCCGGCGGGCGCCAGCGCCTCGATCATCTGCGCCGCCTGCTCGACGGTCCAGGCGCCGTTGGCATCCAGGCGCAGCTGCGGTTGCGGGCCGAGGGCCGCGCGCACGGCGGCGACCCGACCCGCGTCGTCGCCGATGCCGACCTTGAGCTTCACGCAGCGAAAGCCGGCGCGCCGGGCCGCGTCGGCACGCGCCGCCGCGCCTGCGCGATCCTCGGCCCCGATCGTCGCGTTGACCGCGACCGCGTCGAGCACGTCGTCGGTCAGCAGGCGCGCGACCGGCCGTCCGGCGCGCCGCCCGGCGCGATCCCACAGCGCCATGTCGACGGCCGCGAGCGCCTGTGGCAGGTCGTCGGCGGCGCGGCAGGCCTCCAGCAGCTCGCCGCCCTGGCGCTCGTCGTCCGCGCCGAGGACCGCGCGGTATGCCTCCAGCGCCGCGCGCACCCGCTCGCCGGCGACACCGTCGTAGGCCTCCAGCGGGGCGGCCTCGCCGCGCCCGCTGACCCCGTCTGAGCCCTCGATCTCCAGCTCATAGATCTCGCGCTCGCTCAGGGCACCGTAGGAGGTCTGCAGCGGGATGCGGAAACGCAGCGTGCGCTGCTCGATCGTGACGCGCACGGGGCGGAGGGTCCTACGCGGCCATGGGCTAGCTGGCGAGCACGCCCGCGCTGAGCAGTACGCAGAACGCGAGCTGCAGCATCCCGGTCTGCGCGAGCGCCTCGTTCAGCGTCGGGCCGTCGGCGTGGGTGCGCACGGTGCGGGCGAGCCGGACGGCGAGCGGCAGGGTCAGCCACGACACCAGCAGCCACGGCGACAGCGATCCCAGCAGCCACGGCAGCGGCGCGACGACGTAGGCGAGGTAGAGCATGAGCCCGTACACCGTGCGCGCGCGCTCGCGCCCGAGACGGACGGCCAACGTGCGTTTGCCGGCGCGCCGGTCTGTGTCCATGTCGCGCACGTTGTTGACGACGAGGATCGCGGCGGCGAGCAGGCCGACCGGCACCGCGAGGACGAACGCCTCCGTCGGCCAGGCCTTCAGCTGGGCGAAGGTCGACCCGGTCACGGCGGCGACGCCGAAGAAGAGGAAGACGAACACCTCGCCGAGGCCCTCGTAGCCATATGGCTTCGGGCCGCCGGTGTAGAGAACGCCGGCCGCGATCGATGCGACGCCGACGAACAGCAGCTCGATCCCCGCCGCGAAGACGAGGTACAGCCCGCAGACGACAGCGAGGCCAAACGTCACGTACGTCGCGATCAGCACTTGGCGCGGCGGCACGAGGCCGCCGGCGGTCACCCGCACGGGGCCGAGGCGGTCGTCGGCGTCGGCGCCGCGGCGCGCATCGGACTAGTCGTTGGCGAGGTTCGTCCCGATCTGGATCAGGATCGAGCCCAGCAGCGCGGCGATGAACGGCCCCACCCGGAAGATCCCCGCCGCTCCGGCCAGCGAGGTGCCGACGAGCACGGGCGCGACGGCCGCCGGCAGCGTGCGGATGCGCGCGGCCATGAGCCAGATGCGCAGGGCGGGGGTGGGGGACGCCGCGGTGGCCATGCGCGCAACCTAGTGGTTTCCTGCGCGATTGCCTGCGCGCCGGGGCGGCTCAGCCACTATGGGCGCTTGGGGAACCTCGAGAAGTCCGGCCGGCGCTTCTCGCGGTAGGCGTTGCGGCCCTCCTGCGCCTCGGCGTTCTCGTAGAACAGCAGGTTGGCATCGTGCGCGAGCTGCTGGATGCCGCTGAAGCCGTCCTCCCCGGCGTTGAAGCTCGCCTTCACGAGCCGCAGCGCGAAGGGCGACATCGCGAGCATCTCGTGACACCAGGCGACGGTCTCCAGCTCAAGCGAGGCGAGCGGGACGACCGTGTTGACGAGCCCCATCTCCAGCGCCTGTGCGGCGTCGTACTGACGGCAGAGAAACCACCTCTCCGTGGCGCGCTTGGGCCCGATCAGCGAGGCCAGCAGCCCGGCGCCGAAGCCGCCGTCGAAGGATCCCACGCGCGGGCCGACCTGCCCGAAGCGGGCGTTGTCGGCGGCGATCGTCAGATCGCAGACGAGGTGGAGCACATGGCCGCCGCCGATCGCGTAGCCCGCCACCATTGCCACGACCGGCTTGGGCAGGCGGCGGATCTGGATATGGAGGTCGGTGACGTGGAAGCGCCCGACGGCGGGTCGGGTGGGGTCGGATTGGTGGGCGGGGTCGGGGTCCATCAGGTAGCCGGTGTCGCCGCGCACGTTCTGATCGCCGCCCGAGCAGAAGGCCAGCTCGCCCTCGCCGGTCAGCACGATCACGCCGACCGAGGTGTCCTCGCGCGCGCGCTCCAGAGCCGCCGAGATCTCGACGATCGTCTGCGGCCGGAAGGCGTTGCGCACCTGCGGCCGGTCGATCGTGATCTTCGCGATCCCGTCGCCGCTGAGCTCGTAGCGGATGTCCGTGTACTCGCCGGCGCCCGCCGTCCACTCGATCGACATGCGTGCAGGTTAGTTTCCCCGGTGGGAATGCTCATCGAGGCCTGGCTTCACCGCGCCGCCCGCACCCGCCCCGATGCGGTCGCGCTGCACGCCGACGACGGCGCGATGAGCTACGCCGAGCTGCACGCCGCCGCGACGCTGGCCGCCCAGCGCCTCAGCGCGCTGGGCGTGCGCCCCGGCGACCGCGTCGCGATCGCGCTGCCGGCGCGGCGCGCGTTCG
>JBBSQG010000281.1:0-4732 GCA_038258125.1 Solirubrobacterales bacterium | reverse complement strand
GGCGTCGGCGCGCAGCGCGGCGAGCGTCGTCTCGACGGCGCGGGCGTCGCGCCGCGCGCGCACGGCGGCGAGCCGGCCGCGCTGCTTGCGCTCGAGCTCGGGGTCGATGCGCAGCGTCGGGATCTCCTCGTCGCCCGCGTCGATGTAGTCGTTGACGCCGACGAGGATCCGCTCGTGGCTGTCGTACTCGGTCTGCAGCTGGTAGGCGGCGTCGGCGATCTCGCCCTGGGGGCAGTTGCGCTTGACCGCCTCGACCATCCCGCCGAGCTCGTCGATGCGGCTGAAGTAGTCGTATGCCTCACGCTCGAGCTGGTCGGTGAGAGCCTCGACGAAGTAGGCCCCGCCGAGCGGGTCGATCGTATTCGTCACGCCGGTCTCGTGGGCGATGATCTGCTGCGTGCGCAGCGCGATCCGGGCCGAGGACTCGGTCGGCAGCGCGAGCGCCTCGTCGAAGGAGTTCGTATGCAGCGACTGCGTCCCGCCGAGCACGCCGGCGAGCGCCTCGATCGCCGTGCGGACGATGTTGTTCAGCGGCTGCTGAGCGGTCAGGCTGACGCCCGCCGTCTGGGTGTGGAAGCGCATCCGCCAGGAGCGCGGGTCCTTGGCACCGAACGTCTCACGCAGCTCGCGCGCCCAGATGCGCCGGGCGGCGCGGTACTTGGCGACCTCCTCGAAGAAGTCGATCTGGGCGTTGAAGAAGAAGCTCAGGCGCGGCGCGAAGTCGTCGACGTCCAGGCCGCGCTCGATCGCCTGCTCGACGTAGGTCAGGCCGTCCTTGATCGTGAACGCGAGCTCCTGCGCGGCGGTCGAGCCGGCCTCGCGAATGTGGTAGCCCGAGACGCTGATCGGATGCCAGCGCGGCATCGTCTGCGTGCACCACTCGATCATGTCGCCGCACAGGCGCATCGCCGGGTCGACCGGGAAGCACCACTCCTTCTGGGCGATGTACTCCTTGAGGATGTCGGCCTGGATCGTGCCCCGCAGCTTGTGCGCAGGGATCCCGCGCTCTTCGGCGGCGGCGACGTAGAAGGCGAGCATGACGACGGCTGGCGCGTTGATCGTCATCGAGACGGAGATCTCAGAGAGGTCTATTCCTCCGAACAGCGTCGCCATGTCGTCGAGCGTGTCGACGGCAACGCCCTCGCGGCCGACTTCCCCCGCGCTGTGGGCGTCGTCGGAGTCATAGCCCATGAGGCTCGGCATGTCGAAGGCGGTGCTCAGCCCATCCTGGCCGTGGGCGAGCAGGTAGCGGAAGCGCTCGTTGGTCTCCTCGGCCGTGCCGAAGCCGGCGAACTGGCGCATCGTCCACAGGCGGCCGCGGTACATCGATGGATAGACGCCGCGGGTGTACGGATAGACGCCGGGATGGCCCGGGTCGTCGGGCGCGTCGGCGGCGGTGTAGAGCGACTTCACCGGGGCTCCGCTGAGCGAGGTGAAGGGGACGTCGCGCTCGGGCTGCAGCCCGTACGCGGTGCGCCACTGCTCGGCGGTCGTCGGTGGGTGGTGCGTGGTCGCCATAGTGTCGGTAGCCAGATAGTCGGAAGGTCGCTCTTCCTGCCGGAGCATACCCCACGGCGGCGGACGGAAACACCGCTCTGGACCGTGCGCAGGCTTCTCTGCCCCGTCCTGCGCTACGGCAGCTCGACGTGCGCGATCTCGATGTGGGCGCGGCCGACGTCATGGCCGAGCTCGATCTGCTGCGCGGTCACCTCGACGGCGCCGAACTCGATCCCCCGCGTGAACGTCGCGCTGATGAGGTCGACGACGAACTGCACGTCCTCCTGGGTGGCGAGCTCGAGGCGGTCGACGACGCGCTGCATGCGGTCGTCGGGAAACAGCCGCGCGAGCTCCTTGGTGATGTCCTCCCGGACGTCGCCGCGCTCGGGCTCGGGCTCGCGCTCAGGCTCGGGCGCGGGGTCTGGCGGGGGGTCGGCATCGTCGCTCACTCGCGTAGCATCTCACCCCGCGCATGGGTGACCTCGGAAAGCCGATCCGCGTGACGCAACGGCCCGCTCCGGTGGCCGCGCCGCCGCCCGGCAGCGAGCCCGCGCCGGCCCCGCCGAAACCGGCGACGGACGGCACGTGAACGCCGAACCAGTCGCCGTCCCGATCGTCGGCTTTCGCCGCTGGGGAGTCCGGCGCGCCGCGCTGTACTCGGGCATCTTCGTCGCCGGCCGCTTCGTGCCGACCCCGGCCCTGACGATGATCGCCCCGCGCGTGAAGCCGCAACCGTGGCCGGTCGGCGAGGGGCGCACGGCGAAGTGCTTTGCGCTGCGTGGTCACGCGGCCCCGTTCCCCGAGTGCAACTGCGGCCTGTCGGCCTACTACGAGCTCGACGATGAGCCCGACACCCCGTCGCCCGATTGCGTCTGGGGCGCGATCGTCGCCTGGGGGCTCGTCGTCGAGTGCGAGTCCGGCTTTCGCGCGCAGTACGCGCGCCCGGTGGGGCTGCTCGACGCCTACAACCCGCTGGATTTCGCAAGGCCCGGCCGGCGCGCGGTGGCCGCGGCCGAGGCCTACGGGATCCCGCTGCTGCCGCGCGACGAGCTGCTCGCCTACGCCGGCTGGCACGGCGAGCTGCACGAGGCGGCATAGCCCGCCGGGGGCCAAACGCCGGGTGACGGATGGCGCCTTGGGGGCGGATATAGCCCCGAACCCGCCATTCCCACGCCTCACGTGATCAACGCCGAGCGGGCGCCGCGCGTTGGGGTGTTCGAGCAAAACGGCCTACTCGAAGTCGCCGGCCTCCTGGCGCAGCGTGGTCAACAGCTCAGTGACGCGTTCCTGCTCGGCGTCGTCGAGCGCCGCCATGCCGAAGCCGTCGGCGTTGAGCAGCACTGTGGCGCGCGCGGCGACGTCGCGGCCGGCGTCGGTCAGCTCGGCGAGCGTCGTGCGCCGGTCGGACTCGTGGGCGACGCGCTGCACGAGCCCGTCGGCCTCGAGCTTGTCGACGATGTTCGTGACGCTCGTGCGATGGACCTGAAGGCGCTCGCCGATCTTGCCCAGCGGCAGCGTCCCCTCGCGCGTGAAGGAGAGCAGCATGAGCGCCTCGTAGCGCGGGAAGGTCAGGCCGAGCGGCCCGAGCAGCACGTTGAGGCGTGCGAGCAGGATCTGCTGCGCACGCATGATCGACGTGATCGCCGCCATCGGGCGGGCCGGCTCACCGCCCCAGCGATCGGTCCAATGGCGCCGGGCTTCGGCAATCGGGTCGATGTTGAGCGGCTTGGTCGTCACGATGCGCCACGCACCATATTGCGCGGCGCGGCGTCGGCGATGGCAACTCGGCCTGGCGCGATCTCCCCGCGCGCCACGCGCGCGCCGCTGTCACCGGTGTCGAGCGTCGCCTGGTCGGGCCGTCCGGCGGGTGGTGCGGCGCGATGGTGGCGAAGTTGTCGTCGGCGTGCACATGACCGCCCTGCCGTCGGCGCCTAGCGCGCCACGCGGTAGCGGACGTAGACGACCCCTGAGCTGAAGGTGCGGGTCTCGACGAGCTCGAGATCCACCCGGCGCTCGCGCTGGGCAAAGAACGGAATGCCACCGCCGACCAGCACCGGGCAGACCATGGCCCGGTACTCGTCGATGAGACCCAGCCCGGCCGCCTCGGCGGCGAGCGTCGCGCCGCCGATCGCGATCTGGCCCTCCCCAGGCTCGGCTCGCAACCGCTCGATCTCCTCCGCCAGGCCGCAGGAGGCCAGGCGGGCATTGCCCTGCACGGCCGACAGCGTGGTGGAGAACACCACCTTCGGGAGCGGATTCCAGAGCGCGGCCCACTCGAGCTCTGCGTCGTCGATCGAGGGATCCTGGTCGGCGGTCTCCCAGTACAGCATCGTCTCGTACAGCCGCCGTCCCATCAGGTGGACGCCGACCTCTCGTATCTCGTCGATCCAGTAGCGAAAGACGTCCGGGGCCGGCGCCCCCCAGCCGATCTCGCCGTCCGGCCCGACGATGTAGCCGTCAAGTGAGACGTTCATCGAATACGTCACGCTGCGCATCAGACGTCCTCCTGGGTAGCGGTTGACAGTACGACCGCGGGACGCCGCAGGACTCATCGCGGCTCGTCAGCACCCGATCGCGGGCGGGCGCGGCGCCCGCTACTCGCGCGCGGCCTCGCCGAGCAGCGCGCGGGCGATGACGAGGCGCTGGATCTCCGATGTGCCCTCGTAGATCTCGGTCACCTTGGCGTCGCGGTAGTAGCGCTCGGCCGGCAGCTCGCGGGTGTAGCCGTAGCCGCCGAGCACCTGGATCGCCTCGCCGGTCACGCGCCGCGCGACGGCGGAGGCGAACAGCTTGGCCTGCGCGCCCTCGACGGTGTGCGGGCGATCGGCGTCCTTCCGCCGCGCCGCACGCCAGGTCAGCGCCCGCGCCGCCTCGATCTCGGTCTGCATGTCGGCAAGCTTCTGCTGGATCGCCTGATGGGCGCCGATCGGCTTGCCGAACGTGCGACGCTCCTTGGCGTGCTTGACGGCGAGATCGAGCGCCGCCTGGGAGATGCCGACCGCCTGAGCAGCGATCCCGATCCGCCCGCCGTCGAGCGTCGCCAGCGCGATCCGCAGGCCGGCGCCGGGCAGGCCGAGCCGCTCGGCCGGCGTCTCGTCGAACTGCAGATCCGCCGTGCTGGAGGAGTTCAGGCCGAGCTTGTCGGTCTCGCGGACGGGCTTGAAGCCGTGCGCGCCGCGGCGCACGATGAACGCGCTCGGGCGATCGGGATCCTTGGCGAAGACGATGAAGCAAT
>JBBSQG010000280.1:0-4751 GCA_038258125.1 Solirubrobacterales bacterium | reverse complement strand
TCGCGCGCTCGATCGCCAAGATGGGCCTGCGCCACGCGGTCATCACCTCCGTCGACCGCGACGACCTGCCCGACTACGGGGCGAGCGCCTTCGTCGGCGTCATCCGCCAGATCCGCGCGCAGGCGCCGCGCTGCAAGGTCGAGGTCCTCACGCCGGACTTCCGCGGCCAGGAGATGCCGCTGGCGAAGATCATCGCCGAGCGCCCGGACGTGTTCAACCACAACGTCGAGGTCGTGCCGCGGCTGTATCCCGTCGCCCGCCGCGGCTCGCGCTTCGAGCGCTCCTGCCGCGTGCTGCGCAACGCCAAGGAGATGGGCGGCGACGCGGTGACGACGAAGTCCGGCCTGATGGTCGGCCTCGGCGAGACGCACGACGAGATGGTCGACACGTTCGCCATCCTGCGCGAGCACGGAGTGCAGGTGCTCACCGTCGGTCAGTACCTGCGCCCGACCGAGCGCCACCTGCCGATCGTGCGCTACTGGCACCCGGACGAGTTCAAGGCGCTCGAGGTCGCCGCCTACGACCTCGGCTTCGATCACATCGCGGCCGGACCGCTCGTGCGCTCCAGCTACCACGCCGACCAGCACATCCCCCAGCACGAGCCTGGCAGCGGGCCGCTCGCCAGCGCCGCGCCTTGACTTCAGATACCGCCGGTATCAAGATACCGGCGGTACGGAGGAAACGGCGAGAGGCGGCAGGGTGTCCGGCAAGCTCAAGTTCTACGGCTTCACGGGGTCCAACTCGGTCAACACCGGGCGGCTCATGCTCGAGCACAAGAGGCTGGACTACGACTTCGTCGCGCTGCCCCCCGCCATCCATGCCCCGACGATGCTCATCCTCGGCTTCCCGACGATGGGCGTTCCCGCGATCAATGTCGGCGGCCGCAAGGTGCAGGGCACGCGCTGGATCGCCCGCGCGCTCGACGAGCTCTACCCCGACGCGCCGCGCCTGTTCCCGAACGATCCCGTGCAGCGGCGCAAGGTCCAGGACGCCGAGCGCTGGGGCGAGGATCTGCAGAACGCGGTGCGGCGGATCTTCTACTGCGCCGCGCGCCGCGACCGCCCGGCGTTTCTCAGCGTCCTCGCCGCCGGGCGCGGTCCCGTGAAGACCTTCGCCCTGCGGCTGATGGCGCCGGTCGTCATAAAGCTCGCCACCGGGCTGCACCGCGCCTCCGACGAAGCCGGCCGCGAGGACATCGAGCTGCTGCCCGAGCGCCTGGACCAGATCGACGCCTGGATCGCCGAGGGTGTCCTCGGCGGCGAGCAGCTCAACGCGGCCGACTTTCAGATCGGCGTCAACGTATCAGCGCTGCTGCTGTCCGACGACCTCACGCCGTTCGTCGAAGGGCGCCCGGCGGCGGCGCTGGCGCGGCGCGTGTTCCCCGACTACGGCGGGCACCTCGGGCCGGTCGTGCCGGCCGAGTGGATGGACGAGCTGCGCGCCGCGCACGCCGTCAGCCGGCACGCGCTCGCCGCCGGGCAGACGCCGGCGCCCGGCGACGGCGCTACCCGGTACGCCGCGACGCTGTAGACGGTGGCCACCGCCCGCCTGACGCGCGCCGAGCGCAGCGCGCAGACCCGCGACGAGCTGCTGGAGGCCGCCCAGCAGCGTTTCTTCGCCGCCGGATACCACGCGACGACACTCGACGACATCGCCGACGCCGCCGGCTACACGAAGGGCGCCGTCTACTCGACGTTCGGCAGCAAGGCCGGGCTGTTCCTCGCGCTGTTCGACGAGATCATCGACCAGCGCCTGGCGGCGACGCGAGCGATCGTCGCGACCGAGGACTCGGGCTCGCAGGCGAGCCTGCAGGCACTGGCCGAGCAGCCCGTCGAGGAGCGCAACGCGCGCTTCCTGCTGCTCTCGATCGAGTTCTGGGTCCATGCCGCGCGCGAGCCCGCGTTGCTGGACGCCTTCTCCGAGCGCTACCGGCGCCTGCGCGCGAGCCTCGCCGAGCTCGCCCCGCCCGACAGCCCGCTGGACCCGCAGCGCTGGGCGCTGGTCACGCTCGCGCTCTCCAACGGCTTCGCGCTGGAACGGCTGATCGACCCGGACGGCGTGCCGGGCGATCTCATGGCCGACGTCCAGGCCCGGCTGCTGGCATAGCGCGAGGGGGTCTCCAAGAAACGTCCGTATGGCGGACGTTCTGTCGGGAACCCCCTCGAGCCCCCGCCGCCCGGTAGCCGCTGCGCCGCCGGGTAGGGTGCGGCTGACGGCCCGTGTTTCCGCTCAAGGACAACATCCCGACCGATCGCACGGCGTTCGTCACGATCGCGCTGATCGCGATCAACGTGATCGTCTAC
Organism: Solirubrobacterales bacterium; assembly: GCA_038258125.1. Classification (GTDB taxonomy): domain Bacteria; phylum Actinomycetota; class Thermoleophilia; order Solirubrobacterales; family Solirubrobacteraceae; genus CADCVQ01. The sequence goes on along the minus strand of JBBSQG010000280.1, from coordinate 2,448 downwards.
TTCGTGCTCCAGCGGGGCGGCATCCTCGACGGCCCGCCGGACAGCGGGGTCGTGCACTACGGCGCGATCCCCTACGAGATCTCGCACCTCGGCGATCAGTGCGATGCGCTCTTCACCGCCGATGGCGTCGCGCGCTCGCAGGTCGTCTGCGAGGGTCTCAGTTCGGTAACGGTGACCGATACGCCGCCGACGCTGCTGACGATCTTCGCGTCGATGTTCATGCACGGCAGCATCCTGCACCTCGGCGGCAACATGCTGTTTCTGTGGATCTTCGGCAACAACGTCGAGGACGCGATGGGCCCCGTGAAGTTCATCGCCTTCTACCTGCTCGGCGGCCTCGTGGCGCTGGCCGGCCAGGTCATCGTCGAGCCCAACGCCATCGTCCCGACGATCGGTGCCTCCGGTGCCGTCGCCGCGGTGCTCGGCGGCTACATCCTGCTCTATCCCCGCGCCCGCGTCGTGACGCTGATCTTCATCGTCTTCTTCTTCACGATCCTCGAGCTGCCGGCAATGCTGATCCTCGGCTTCTGGTTTCTCCAGCAGGTCGCCTTCGGCTACTTCGATCTGGCCAACCCGGCGGGCGGTGGGGGCGGCGTCGCCTACTTCGCCCACATCGGCGGCTTCGTCTTCGGGCTGCTGCTGATCAAGCTCTTCGCCAGCCGCGACAAGGACTACTCGCCGCCGCCGAAATACCCCGTGTACTGAACGCGGGCTAGGCCGCGCATCATTCCGCGCGCACCATCCGCCGCGCGCGGAATGATGCGATACGTTTGCAGCAAGGAACGAATGGAAGGCTGCCCGTGACCGTTTCACCCGATCGGCAACCCGTCGTGGTCACCGACCTCAAGGAAGCCATCGACGCGGTGCGGGCCAGCGGCCTGCGCCTGACCTCGGCGCGGCGCCTGGTCCTGGAAGCCCTGCTCGCCGCCCGCAAGCCGATCTCGGCGGAGGACATCGCCGACGGACTCGGGGGCACGATGACCGAGTCGGACATCGCGTCGGTCTACCGCAACCTGGAGACGCTTGGCGAGCTCGGCCTCGTGCGCCACTTCCACGCCGGCCACGGCCCCGGCCGCTACGTCCTCGAGGACTTCGGCGAGCACGAGTATCTCGCCTGTGAATCCTGCGGGGCGCTGGAGGCCGTCGAACCGTCGTCGCTGGACGGCGTGCGGGACAAGGTGCGCGAGCTGTCGGGCTTCGAGGCGCGCTTCTCGCACTTCCCGATCGTCGGGCTGTGCGCCGACTGCGCGAAGAAGCGCAAGAGCGCCAGCGGGCGCGCCGCCGCGCACCGCCACTAGTCTGCGCGCAGCGCCAGCGCGGTCGGTGCGGTGATCGCCGCTGCGCGGCGGCGGCCGGTCACGCCCGTGGTGACGAAGACAGCGGCGAACAGCGTCGCCGCGACGAGCACGATCGACGGCCCGGACTGGATGTCCAGCTGATAGCTGAGGTTCATCCCGACAAACCCGCAGACGGCTCCGATCCCGGTGGCGAGGCGCAGCATGCGCCCGAAGGAGCTCGTCAGCATGCGCGCGACCGCGGCCGGGATGACGAGCACGGCGGCGACGAGCGTCACGCCGAGCACCTGCATAGTCACGAGGATCGAGCACGCGAGCACGACCGTCAACATCGCGTCCATGCGCGCCGTGTTGACCCCGCCGACGTCGGCGACCTCGGGGTCGAACGTCGTGAACAGCAGCGCGCGGTAGCGCAGGAAGATAAGCGCCGAGGCAAGTAGGCAGACGACGCACATCGCGATGACGTCGTCGGTTCCGACGCCGAGGATGCTGCCGAACAGCGCCGCGTCGAAGCTCTGCCCGCGCGTCCCGAAGAGTGCGAACAGCGCCAGCCCGAGCGCGAAGGATGCCGTCGTGATGACGCCGATCGCGGCGTCGGAGCCGATCACCCGCCGGCGCGTGACGCCGTTGATCATGAGCGCCGAGGCGATCCCCCAGGCGCCGGCGCCGAGCAGGAAGTTGATGCCGAGCAGCGAGCTGGCGGCGAAGCCCCCGAAGATCGCATGCGAGAGTCCGTGGCCGATGTAGCTCATGCCCTTCAGCACGACGTAGACGCCGATCGCGCCGCACAGCGCCCCCGCCATCGTCGCCACAAGCAGCCCGTTGCGGAAGAACTCGAAGTCAAACGGCCGCAGCAGGTCGGCGATCACGGGCGCGCTCCGGTGTGCGAGTGCGGCGCGTGCGCAGCATGTGCGGTGTGGTGGCGGAAGGCATCGACGACGACCGGCATGCCACCGTGCTCCAGCACCTGCATCGTCGCGCCGTAGGTCCGCTCGAGCACGTCGGGCGTCAGGACGTCGCGCGGCGCACCATCGCCGATCACGCTGCGATTCATGCAGATGATGCGCGGCAGGTGCGCCGCGATGCCGTTGAGGTCGTGGGTCGTCAGGACGATCGCCAGCCCGAGCGCGTTGAGGTCGTCGAGCAGATGCAG
>JBBSQG010000279.1:0-4781 GCA_038258125.1 Solirubrobacterales bacterium | reverse complement strand
AGCTACCGCTACTACCGCGACGGCGGGCTCGGGCCGCAGTACGAGCAGGCGATGGATGAGATCTTCGGCATCTACTCGGACTCGCTGCCGCGCGTGCAGGCGTGGGCGGCGGACCACTATCCGGCCGCCGCGGGCGAGTCACCACAGGCGCACGCGCGCGCGATCAAGGCCAAGGCGCTGGAGCTGCTGCGCGGCCTGCGGCCGGCCGCCGCGCTGTCGCACATGGGGATCGTCGCGACGGGCCAGACCTACGAGCATCTGATCCTCCACCTGCTCGCCCACCCGCTGCCCGAGGCACGCCACTACGGCGCGATGATCCTGCGCTCCGTCCAGGACGTCATGCCGAGCTTCGTCTCGCGCGTCGAGCGGCCCGACCGCGGCGGCGAGTGGGTGTCCTACCTCCAGCGCCGCGAATCGACGGCCGAGCAGTGGGTGGCGCGCATGGGCCTGGACCGCGCGGCCGGCGACGACGGTGCCGGCGGGCCGTCCGTGCGGCTCGTGCACCACGACGGCGACGAGGACCTCATGCTCGCCGCGCTGCTCTTCGAGGCCTCGACGACGGACGAGCGCACGACCCGCGCGGCGATCGAGGAGCTGAGCGACGAGGCTCGCGGGGCGCTGCTCGCCGACCTCATGGGCGGGCGCGCCAACCGCCGTCACCGCCCCGGCCGCGGGCTGGAGTCGCTGCGCTACCGCTTCGAGATCGTCAGCGACTACGGCGCCTTCCGCGACCTGCAGCGCCACCGCATGCTCACCTGCCAGTGGCAGGCGCTCACGCCCGACCTTGGCGCCGGCGTCCCGCACGAGCTCGACGATGCGGGCACCGGTGACGACTACCGCCGCGCGCTGGAGATCTCCCACACCGCCTACGAGCGCCTGCTCGACGCCGGCCATGACCGCCGCGCCGCGATGTACGCGCTCTGCCTCGGCTACCGCCTGCGCTACGTGCTCGACCTCAACGCGCGCGAGGCGATGCAGCTCATCGAACTGCGCTCCGGCCGCGAGGGCCATCCCTCCTACCGCGCGGTGGCGCACGCGATGCACGACCACATCGCCGCGGTCCACCCGGCGGTCGCCGCCGCCATGACCTTCCTGGACCGCGACACCGAGCCGCGCCTGGAGCGGATCGTCTCCGAGCTGCGCACGCAGGCCAAGCTCGACGCCCGCTGATAGATTGGGCGCCGTTTGGGAGACGACCTATGCCGAATCCTCGGCTGACGGACGAGAAGGGGCCTGCCAATGGCGGAGGACGATCGTGCCGCCCGCACGAGCAAGCTGGGAAGCCTCATGGTGCGCAGCGCGCAGCAGGACCACGTGCACGTCATCGAGCTCATCGGCGAGCTCGACCTCGACGGCGCACCGCGCCTGGAGGAGGAGCTGCGCAGCGCCGAAGCGAGCGACGCGACCTCGATCGTCGTCGACCTCGGTCAGCTGGAGTTCATCGACTCGACCGGGCTGCGGCTGCTCGTAATGGCCGCCGAGCGCGCGCCGGAGGGTCGCTTCTCGCTTCTGCGCGGGCCCAAGCAGGTCCACCGCGTCTTCGAGATCACCGACATGGCCGACCGACTGCCGTTCGCCGACTAGCCGCGAGTCCAAGTCTCCAGGTGTATGGAGATCTAGACTGGAGGTGTATCGTCACCGGATGATCAGGCGCACGAACATCAACCTCGATACGCAGCTCGTGAGCGAGGCGGCCGCCCTTCTGGGCACGTCGCGCACCACGGACACCGTCCATGCCGCGATGCGCGACGTCGTCGCGCGTGAGCATCGCCGCCGGCTCGCAGCGCGCGACCTGTTCCCCGACACGACCGAGGAGGAGTTCGCAGCGATGCGCCGTCCGCGCGCGCCCGCCGAGTAATGGAGCTCGCCGACACGAGCGCATGGTGGTGGTCGGCCCGCGCCGGCCACTCGCTGCGCAGACGCTTCGACGAGGCCGTCGTCGACGGAGAGATCGCGACGTGCGACATGGTGCGGCTGGAGCTCCTGCAAAGTGCCCGCAACATCGACGAGTTCCGTAAGACCCGCACCGACCTCGAGCATCTGCCGGACTGCCCGATCACGAGCGAGCAGTGGCGCCGTGCGCTCGATGTCTACGAGCTGCTTGCCGGCACCGGCGGCAAGCACCAGCGCTCGGTCAAGCATCCCGATCTGCTGATCGCCGCAGCAGCGGAGTCGGCGGGCATAGCCGTCCTGCACTACGACGAGGACTTCGACCGCATCGCCGCGGTCACCGGCCAGCCGACCCGCTGGCTCGCTGCGCGCGGCTCCTTATAGCGGCGGGGCGGCGGATCTACGCGTCGGCCTCGTCGCGCCGCTCGGCGATCCGGCCCTCGAGCTGCGCCATGACGTTCGGATCGCGCAGCGTCGTGACGTCGCCGAGCTCGCGGCCCTCGGCGATGTCGCGCAGCAGGCGACGCATGATCTTGCCCGAGCGGGTCTTGGGCAGGTCGTCGGCCCAGACGATCCGCTTCGGGCGGGCGAGCTTTCCGATCTTCTTGGCGACGTGCTCGCGGATCTCGGCGACGAGCTCGTCGGTGCCCTCCAGCTCTCCTTCGAGCGTGACGAAGCAGACGACCGACTGGCCGGTGTCCTCGTCCATCGCGCCGATCGTCGCGCACTCGGCGACCTTCGGATGGGAGACGACGGCCGACTCGATCTCCGCGGTCGACATCCGGTGCCCGCTGACGTTGAGCACGTCGTCGACGCGCCCGATGACCCAGAAGTAGTGGTCGGAGTCCTGGCGCGACGCGTCGCCGACGAAGTACGTCTGCGGGCCGAACTTCTCGAAGTACGTCGAGACGTAGCGGTCGTCGTCGCCGTAGAGGGTGCGCAGCATCGACGGCCACGGCTCCTGCAGTGTCAGCAGGCCCTGGCGGTCGCGCTCAAGCTCCTCGCCGTCCTCGCCGACGACCGACGCCACGACGCCGGGCAGCGGCTGCGTCGCCGAGCCCGGCTTGCAGCGCGTGATCCCCGGCAGCGGCGAGATCATGATGCAGCCCGTCTCGGTCTGCCACCAGGTGTCGACGACCGGGCAGCGCTCACCGCCGATCACGTGGTAGTACCAGACCCAGGCCTTCGGGTTGATCGGCTCGCCCACGCTGCCGAGCAGGCGCAGCTTGGAGAGGTCGTGGCGACCGGGGTACTTCTCGCCCCACTTCATGCAGGCGCGGATCGCCGTCGGCGCGGTGTAGAACAGCGTCACGCCGTAGCGCTCGCACAGCTCCCACCAGATGTCCTTGTCGGGGTAGTCGGGCGCGCCCTCGTACATGACCGACGTCGCGCCGTTCATCAACGGCCCGTAGACGATGTACGTGTGGCCGGTGATCCAGCCGACGTCGGCCGAGCAGAAGTAGACGTCGGTCTCGGGCTTGAGGTCGAAGACGACCTTGTGCGTGTAGGCCGCGCCGGTGAGGTAGCCGCCGGTGGTGTGCACGATCCCCTTCGGCTTCGCCGTCGAGCCGCTGGAGTAGAGGATGAAGAGCGGGTGCTCGGCGTCCAGCGCAGCGGCCTCGCACTCGTCGCCGGCGGCGTCGAGGATCGCGTCGTAGAAGACGTCGCCGTCGCCCATCGGGCAGTCGATGCCGGTGTGGCGCACGACGATCGTCGTCTGGACCGGCATGCCGACGTCGTCGCAGGCCTGCTTGACCGCGGCGACCTTGCCCTTGCGCCGCGCGCCGTCGACCGTGATGAGCGCCTTCGCCTCGGAGACCTCCATGCGCTCCCTGACGGACTCCGCCGAGAAGCCGCCGAAGACGACGTTGTGCGGCGCGCCGATCCGCGCGCAGGCGAGCATCGCGACGACGACGGCGGGGATCATCGGCAGGTAGATCCCGACGACGTCGCCCTGCTCGATGCCCTGCGCCTTCAGCGCGTTGGCGAAGCGCTTGACGTCGAGCAGCAGTTCGGCGTAGGTCAGGTCGCGCTCCTCGCCCTCCTCCCCGCGCCAGTGCAGCGCGACGCGGTCGCCGAGGCCGGCCGCGACGTGGCGGTCCAGGCAGTTGTGCGACGCGTTGATCGTGCCGCCGGTGAACCACTTGAAGAACGGGGGCTCGGTGTCGTCGAGCACCGTGTCCCACTCGCTGAACCAGTCCAGCTCACGGGCCTGCTTCTCCCACCACGCGAGTGGGTCGGCGGCGGCCTGCTCGTAGACCGCCGGGTCGTTGAGCAGCGCGTCGCGGGCGAAGTCCTCCGGCGGCGGGAAGAACTCGACCTCAAGCAGTTCCTCGAGGCGCTGAGCGAGCTGCTCGTGGGTGTCGATGCTCATGCCTTGCTCCTCTCTCGCAACTCGATTCGGCGGATCTTGCCGGTCAGGGTCTTGGGCAGGTCGTCGACGAACTCGACGATCCGCGGATAGGCGTAGGCGGACAGATGCTCGCGCACGAAGGCCGAGATCTCCTTGCCGAGCTCATCGCTGGGCTCGTGCCCCGCGGCGAGCACGACGAAGGCCTTGACGACCATCCCGCGCCGCTCGTCGGGCCAGGCGACGGCGCCCGCCTCGGCGACGGCGGGGTGCTCGAGGCAGACCGATTCGACCTCGAAGGGGCCGATCCGGTAGCCGGCGGAGATGATCACGTCGTCGGCGCGGCCCTCGTACCAGATGTAGCCGTCGGCGTCGGCTGAAGCGGCGTCCTTGGTGTGAAACCACTCGCCGCCGAACGTCTCCTTGCCGGCGGCCTCGTTGTTCCAGTAGCCGAGCGGATAGTGCGGGTTGGAGCGCGCGCGCAGGCAGATCTCGCCGCGCTCGCCGGTCTCGACAGGTCTTCCATCCTCGTCGAGGATCT
>JBBSQG010000278.1:0-4788 GCA_038258125.1 Solirubrobacterales bacterium | reverse complement strand
GGGCGGCGCCCCCCCGCCGGCGCCGGCGCCGGCCGGCGCCAACTGCGCGGGCGAGCGACTCGCCGCGGCGACAGCGGCGGCGCTCGTCAACGGCTCGGGTGGCAGCGCGAAGAACGGCGGATCGGGCATGTCGAAGAACGCCCGCCGCCAGATTCGCGAGCTCGAGCGCGAGATCGAGCGGGCCGAGGCCGCGCTCGCGGCGCTGGAGACCGAGCTCGCCGACCCGGCTGCCTGGGCGACGGCCGACGCGACCGCCCAGTCCACGACCCGCCACACCGCTGCCAAGCGCGCGGTCGAAGAGGCGTTTGCGCGCTGGGAGGCGCTCGCCTCGTAGCCGTTCTGGCGCCGCGCCGCTCGTCGCGTGCGGCACGCTGCACCGATGAAGTTCCTCACCCAGGCGCTGGCCGTAACGCTGGGCGTCATCGGCCATGCGTTCGTCTTCATGGGGGCGACCGCAGACAATCCGCTGCTGACGATCGCGTGCTGGGCCAGCGTCGTCTGCCTGTGGGCCGCCGCGTGGCTGCTGTGGCGCCGCACGATGAGCTGAGCCGGTCGGCGTCGCGATCGCCCGATATTCACGGCATCGGCCGGCCGGCATCTGGTACAACAGGCCATGGCGGCCGAGCGGGACGATCGCGTCTTCCGGCAGACGCATGTGCTGGCTGCGTTCATCGTGCCCTTCCTGCTCGTCGCGTTCGTGTTGCTGTACTTCTTCCCGGGCTCGACGAAGGACTACTTCGCCTGGGAGATCCATCCCGACATGACGCCGCTGATCATGGGCTCGGGCTACATCGCGGGCGCCTACTTCTTCGCCCGCGTCTACATGGAGCGGCGCTTTCACCGCGTGCATGTCGGCTTCCTGCCGGTGACGTCGTTCACGATCTTCATGGCGATCGCCTCGTTCTCGCACCTCGATCGCTTCCTGCAGGACAACGTCGCGTTCTGGATCTGGATGGGGCTCTACGTCACGACCCCGATCCTCGTGCCGCTCGCCTGGTGGGCGAACCGCAAGACCGATCCCGGCACGCCCGAGCCGGGCGAGAGGCGCCTGCCGCCGAACGTGCGCTCCATGCTGATCGGCGCCGGCGCGGTGCAGGCGCTCGTCGCGCTGTTCCTGCTGCTGTCGCCGTCGACGATGATCGACGTCTGGCCCTGGATGCTCACGCCGCTGACCGCCCAGACGCTCGGCGGCTGGTTCGCGCTGCCGGGCATCACGGGGATCATGATGGGCCTCGACGGGCGACCGAGCGCGATCCGCATCACGCTGCAGAGCCAGGCGATCGGCATCGCGCTGATCCTGCTCGCTACGGCACGCGACTGGGGCAGCTTCGAGACCGACAACGCGCTCGCCTACGTGTTCGTGCTCGGGCTCGCCGGGCTGCTCGCGGGTCTGCTGGCGCTTGAGCTGTACATGCGCCGGATGGCGCCGACGGCGGCGGTGACCTGAGCGGGGAGCGTGGCGGATTGGGGGTCTATGGCACCCCGAGAACGCCAAGCTCGCTTGCCCGAGACGCCGTGCGGCCGTGCGGCCGTGGGTGAGCGATGATGGTGGTTGTAGCTGTTGGGCGGGTGATGAGCGCAAGAATCATCCGTACCAGACTGGTTGGCGCACGAATCCACCGCAAGTTCGCAACACCTACCTCTTGGCGCGCGGCCCTCGTCGTGCCACCGTGTAGGCATGAGTTCAGACCTGCGCTGGGGCCGGCGCTACCTGATGTGCCCGCCGGCGCATTTCGAGGTCGCCTACGCGATCAACCCCTGGATGGATCCCTCCGTCGCGGTCGATCGTTCCCGTGCCCAGCGCCAGTGGGAGCACCTCGTGGCGGTTCTGCGCGAGGCGGGCGCCGAGATCGAGCTGCTCGAGCCGGTGCCCGGCCTGCCCGACCTCGTCTTCACGGCGAACCTCGGCCTCGTCGACGGCGACACGTTCATCCCGGCGCGCATGCGCCACGCCGAGCGCCAGCCGGAGCCCGCCCACGCCGAGCGCTGGTTCGCCGCGCACGGCTACGCGATCCGTCGCCTCGCCGACGACGTCCTGCAGGAGGGCGCGGGCGACGCGCTGCCCTTCGACGGCACGCTCGTCGGTGGCCATCGGACGCGCTCGTCGGTCGCGTCCTACGTCGAGCTCGCGCGGATGATCGACGCGCGCATCCTGCCGGTCGAGCTCGCCGACGAGCGCTACTACCACCTCGACGTCGCCTTCAGCCCGCTCGACGCGCGCAGCGCGATCGTCGCGTTCGACGCGCTCGATGCCGACGGCGCGCGCCGCGTCCGCGAGCTCGTGCCCGACCCGATCTCGCTCACGGCCGAGGAGACGGCGGCGTTCAGCGCCAACGCGGTCGTCGTCGGCCGCACCGTCGTCATGCCGGCCTGCTCGCCGCGGCTGGAGGGCGAGCTGCGGGCGCGCGGCTTGCAGCCGGTCGTCGTCGACGTCTCGGAGTTCCTGAAGTCCGGCGGCGGACCGCGCTGCCTGACGCTCGCGCTCGACGTCGTCCTCGGCGCGCAGGACGGCGGCGCGCTGGCCGAACGCCACACGGCGCACAACTACCAGCCGCTGGCGGTGACGGTCAGCTCGGCCGAGGGCGCGTGGGTGCGCGACGACCGCGGCCGTCGCCTGTTCGACGCGCTGTCGGCCTACAGCGCGCTGAACTTCGGCCATCGCCACCCGCGCCTCGTCGCCGCCGCCCACGCGCAGCTGGAGCGCGTGACGCTGACGAGCCGCGCCTTTCACAACGACCAGCTCGGGCCGTGGGCGCGCGATCTCGCGGCGCTGTGCGGCAAGCAGCGCGTGCTGCCGATGAACACCGGCGCCGAGGCGGTCGAGACGGCGATCAAGGCCGCCCGCAAGTGGGGCTACGCGGTCAAGGGCGTCGCCCCGGGCCGCGCGACGATCATCGTCTGCGACGGCAACTTCCACGGTCGCACGACGACGATCGTCTCCTTCTCCGACGACCCACTGGCGCGCGACGGGTTCGGTCCGTTCACGCCCGGCTTCGTGCGCGTGCCGTTCGGCGACGCGGCCGCGCTGGAAGCGGCGCTGCGGGCGGGTGACGGCGACGTCGTCGCGTTCCTCGTCGAACCCGTGCAGGGCGAGGCCGGCGTCGTCCTGCCGCCCGACGGCTACCTGCGCGACGCGCGCCGGCTGTGCAGCGAGCACGGCGCGCTGCTCGTCGCCGACGAGATCCAGTCGGGTCTCGGGCGCACGGGACGCACGTTCGCCTGCGATCACGAGGGCGTCGTCCCCGATCTCTACGTCCTCGGCAAGGCGCTCGGCGGCGGGATCGTCGCGCTGTCGGCGCTCGCCGGCGACGACGACGTGCTGGGCGTCTTCACGCCCGGCTCCCACGGCTCGACGTTCGGCGGCAACCCGCTCGCCTGCGCGGTCGGGCGCGCCGTGCTCGAGCTGCTGGCCAGCGGCGAGCCACAGGCCAACGCGGCCCAGCTCGGCGCGCGGCTACGCGCCGGCCTCGATGCCGCGGCGCCGGCGGCGCTGACCGCGGTCCGCTCGCGCGGGCTGTGGTTCGGGCTCGATGTCGATCCCGCCCACGGCAGCGCCCGCGCGGTCTGTGAGCGGCTGCTCGCGGCGGGCGTGCTGGCCAAGGACACCCACGAGCAGACCGTGCGCCTCGCGCCACCGCTGACGATCAGCGAGGCCGAAGCCGACTGGCTGCTCGCGCGGCTGACGGCGACGCTCGCGCGCCCCGAGCCGCTGCGGATCGCCGCGTAGGCCGGACGGCGCGCCGTGGACGACCTCGACCGTCGCATCGTCGCCGCGCTCACCGACGACGGCCGGATCAGCTTCGCCGAACTCGGCGAGCTCGTGAGCCTCTCCTCGCCGGCGGTCAAGCGGCGCGTCGACCGCCTGCTCGAGCGGGGCGTCATCACCGGCTTCACCGCGCGCGTCGACCCGGCCGCGCTCGGCGAGCGGACCGAGGCATTCGTCGAGATCACGTGCGCGGCGAACATGAGCCCGAGCGCGCTGCGCGAGACGCTGGCCGCCGAGCCGGAGATCCTCGCCGCCTACACCGTCACCGGCGACGCCGACGCGCTCGTGCGCGTACGCGCGACCGATGTCGCCCACCTCGAGGCGGCGGTCGAGCGCATCCGCGCCAACCCGGCGATCGCCCGCACGAAGACGATCATCGTGCTCAGCACGCTGATCGCCCGCGGCGAGCCGTAGACCCGTCCGCGAGCCGACGGCCGGTTGCGATGTTCCGTGCGCGGGCGGGAGAAACTCGGGCGGCGCTGAACCGTTGCTCGACCCTGAACAGACACGTATTCTGTCCACCGGCGTTCAGGCGTCGCGCCCGGCGGGCATATGGGAATGCCATCTCCAGCGTGCGGCTACACAGGTCAACCGACGCCGTGCCCGCCGCGGTGCCCCTGCTGCGCGGCGCGATCGCGGAGTTCCTGAGCGCTGCCGGGATCGGCGAGCCGCTGCTGACATCGGCCAAGCTCGCGGTCTCCGAGGCGGTCACGAACGCCGTCGTGCACGCCTACGTGGACGCCCCCCGGCCGGGCCTGGTGCGGATCGCCGCGTCGATCGAGGGCAGCAGCCTGCTCGTCGAGGTCTGCGACGACGGCAGCGGCATGGTGCCGCGCCTGGACAGCCCCGGCCTCGGCGTCGGCCTGCCGGTGATCGCCGGCGTGGCCGACACGCTGGACATCGCCGACTCCCCGCATGGCGGCACGCGGCTGCGGATGTCCTTTCGCGTGTAGGGACGCGACGTTGGCGACGCGCGTTCGGGCAACCGGGCGACGGCCCGGGGCATGGCCGGCTTGAGTGCC
>JBBSQG010000277.1:0-4790 GCA_038258125.1 Solirubrobacterales bacterium | reverse complement strand
GTCCGCGCCGTGCAGCAGCGCCATCACGAGCGCGAGGCGCCGGCGCAGCCCCTGCGACAGCGCATGGGGGAGCGCGTCGCGGCGGTCCGTGAGGCCGAAACGCTCCAGCAACTGCTCTGCCCGCGCCTGCCACTCCGACACCTGGTAGAGCAGGCCGATGAACGCCGCGTGCTCCCAGACCGACACACCGGGGTACAGGTCGGGCTGCTCGGGCATCAGCGACAGGCCGCGCTGGGCTGCGGGCGTGCCAGCGGGATGGCCGCCGACGCCAACGCGCCCCGCGTCGGCGACGATCAGTCCGGCGGCCGCGAGAAACAGCGTCGACTTGCCGGCGCCGTTGGGCCCGATCAGGGCCGTCACGGAGCCCGCTTCACAGCTGAAGCTCACCCCGGCCAGCGCGACCGTCTCACCCCAGCGCTTCTCGAGCCCTGCGAACTCGATCGCCGCGCCGGAAGACAGCACCTGGCGCTGTTGGTCGCCGTCCGGCAACCGGCGTGCGGTCCGCAGCGACGCGCGGAGACTCATCGGACCTTCACCGCCCGGATCTTCTGGCCCTCCTGGCGCAGCATGAGACTGCTGACGCGTCCGTGACGGCCGAGCGTGAACGCGACCTCGGCGTCAATGACCTTCAGGAAGAATCTCGTCGGGCTCTGCGCGTACAGACGCACCGTCGGCTGGCCGGGAATGCTCGCTCGTAGCCCCCAGGGTGCGCGAGCGACCGTGACATCCGGGCCCGGCAGGTCGTAGACACCGACGCAGCGCTGCAGGACCGCTGCGGGCAGCCGGATCTCGGTCGGCTGCTTGGGCGCCGGGCTGAGCGCAAACCCCGCGTCGAGCATGTGGAAGCCGATGTCATCGACGGCCTCCCTGCGCGAGTTGCTCAGCACGACGATCGCCGTGCGCCGCGCCGTATCGAGGCCGATGAAGCTGTAGAAGCCATTCGTGGCGCCGTTGTGCCACGTGATCTGGTGGCCGGCCAGACGATCGATGTGCCAGTTCAGCCCGATCTGCTCGGGCGGGCGATCGGTTGTCCTGCGTGGGGCTCGCGCGGTGGCCATCGCCTGGCGCAGCTCGTCGCCACCGGCGTCGAGGTTCGCAGCGGCGAACCGCAGCATGTCCGTGATCGACGAGCGCAGCGCTCCGGCGCCCGCGATCGCCCCCAACCCGGCGGGAGGCACGAGCCTGCCGGCCCAGTCGTGTCCCGAGGCGACGTCGCCCGACGCGCTTGGCGGCACGGTGATCGTTGTGCTCGTCATGCCCAGCGGCAGCAGGATGCGCTCGCGCACGAGATCCTCATATCTCGTGCCGGCTCGCGCCGCGAGCGCCTGCCCGAGCAGCCCGACGCCGAGGTTCGAGTACTCATACCTGGAGCCGGGAGCGCGCGGCAGCTTGTAGTTCGCGAGAAATGCGTACATGTCGTCGACGCCGTAGCCGGCGTACGGGTTGCTCGGGTCCTTCGGCTTGAGGTTGGCGGCGTCACGAGGCAGACCGGAGCGATGGGTGGCCAGATCCTCGAGCGTGATCTGCCGTGCACCGCGCGAGGGCACCGAGACGCCGGCGGGCAGCAGGTTCGCCACCGGCTCGCTGAGCGTCACCTCGCCGCGTTGGACCATGTCGGCGAGCAGCGTCGCGGTGAACGTCTTCGTGATCGAGCCGATCTCCAAGAGGCTCGTCGAGCTCAAGCGCCTGCCGTGGCCCGCGTCACCGTAGGCGACGACGCGCGTGCTGCCGTCGGGGAAGACCATCCCTGCGACGATGCCGGTGCTGCGCTTGGCGTCCACGCGCCGGCGGACGATCCGCTGCAGCAGCGCAATGCTGCGGTCGGGCAAGGCGGCGGCGGTTGGCGCGACAGCTCGCGCCGCGCGCGTCTGGGTGGCCGCTGCCGCCTGCGCGGGCAGCGCCCCGGCGAGCAGGGCCGACGCTGCGACGGCGAGCAGTACCGGCAGGTGGGGCCGGCGCCAGGTTTGGGCCGCGCGCGGTCTTGCGGTCATCACTCGTGAACCTGGGAATGGATTGCTGAAGAACATGGGATCGCTCCTTGCGACGCGTTGCTGCCTGCGAGCAGTCTGCGGGTGTGGTCCGCGCTTGTCATCGGCCGTTGGCGCAGTCCGTGCTCTGCCTCAGCGCAGATCTTCACGCCGGACGCCTCCGTCGAAGGAGGGAGCCCTTACTCATTACTCACCCGGAGTGACGAGGGCGCTCTCGTATGCCAGGACGACCGCCTGCACGCGATCACGCAGCCCGAGCTTGGCGAGCACGCTCGAGACATGCGTCTTGATCGTGCCCTCCGTGACGACAAGCTTCGCCGCCAGCTCGGCGTTGCTGTTGCCGCGCGCCAGCAGCACGAGTACCTCGCGTTCGCGCTGCGTCAGCGACTGCACCCGCGCGTCGAGCTCGGGCCTGACCGGACGCTGCGCGAACGGCTCGCGGATCCGTCGCGTGACCGAGGGCGCGCGCAGCGCGTCGCCGGCCGCGACGACGCGCACGGCGTGGACGAGCTCCTCCGGCGGAGCGTTCTTCAACAGGAAGCCGCTGGCGCCCGAGCGCAGCGCGTCGAAGACGTAGTCGTCGCGCTCGAACGTCGTCAGGATCACGACGCGGCTGGGCACCTCGCAGGTCGCGATGATCCGCCGCGTCGCCTCCAGCCCATCCTGCACGGGCATCTGGATGTCCATCAGCACGACGTCGGGAAGCAGCCGCCGGGTCGCCGCGACGGCCTGCTCGCCGTTGTCGGACTCGCCGACGACCACGATGTCCGGCTCGGATTCGAGGATCATCCGAAACCCGGCCCGCACCATCGCCTGGTCGTCGGCCAGCAGCACCCGGATGCTCATAGGCCGTCGGCCGTCGTCCGCAGGCGGGCGTGGACCGCGTAGCCGCCGCCCGCCAGAGGACCGGCCGTCAGCCGCCCGCCGTGCAGGGCCGCGCGCTCACGCATGCCGATCAGCCCGAGACCCCCTGGCTTGGAGGACGGGGCCGCGTCGCCGGCGCCGTCATCGACGACCTCGATCTCGAGCTCGTCGGGCCCGTAGCGCAGGTACACGTCCGCTCGCGACGCCCCGGCGTGCTTGAGCGTGTTCGTCAGGGCCTCCTGCACGATGCGGTAGGCCGAGACGTCGACCGTCGGCCCCACCGGACGCTCGTCGCCGTCGACGCAGACCTCGACGACGAGATCTGATCCACTCATGCTCGCCGCAAGACGCTGCAGCTGCCCGAGGCCGGGCTGGGGACCGAGGTCGTCGGGGTCGCCGGCCTGGCGCAGGACGCCCAGCAGCCGATGCAGCTCGGTCACCGCCTGGCGGCTGGAGGCCTCGACGGAGGACAGCGCGTCGCGCGCCATCGCGGGGTCGCGTGCGAGGACGACGCGCGCGGCGCCCGCCTGCACGCCCATCATGCTGACGTGGTGCGCCACGACGTCATGCAGCTCACGCGCGATCCGCACGCGCTCGTCGAACACGGCCCGCCGCGCGTTCTCCTCGCGCTCGTGCTCGAGCTCGACCGTGCGCTGCAACAGATCCCGCGCGCGCTGGCGGCCTGCGCTGAGCGCGGCTCCCAGCGACCACAGCGCACAGAACAACACGACGTTGATCACCACCCCCAGCAGCCGGAGGTCCAGGGGAAGATCCAGCTGGTTGTCGAAGATCTGGAGCCCGACGATCGCGAGAAGACCGGCTCCGCAGGCCCAGTTGCGTAACGGCGCGCGGCCATGCGCCGCCGCGCTGTAGACGGCCAGCGACAGCGCCACGACCGAGATCGACCCCTCGACCAGCGGACCGAGCGCGACCGCGTACACGACGTACGCCGTGATGCTCAGCAGCAGCATGCTGAGCGGTGCGCGCCGGCGCAAAGCCAGCGGCAGGATCACGAACGCGAGGCCGAGGCTGTTCTCGGCAGTGCCCGGCCGCGGGTGCGCCGGATCCCTGAACAGGTCCGCCGTGACACCGAACGACACGTACGCGGCGCCGACCAGGGCCACGGCCAGCGCCGCGTCCGCCATCTGAGGATGCGAACGGATCCATGCCACGACGCGACGGGCTGCGCTGACCACGCGCACCACGCTAACGCGCGACCGCCGCTGCCACATCGGTCCTCAGACAGATCTTCGGTCTCTGGGCGGCTGGCCCATCGACGCCATCGGCACGAGCCTGCTGGCTGGGCTTCGGTCGACCCCATAGACATCGGCACGAGCCTGCTGGCCAGCTCGGACTGCGTGACCGCGCGCAGGCCGTCGTCCTCGCCTACGCACGGCGCTGACGCGAGGCGTCCTGAAGACCGCGATCAGCGCGCTTGGGCTGCTCGCAACGGCCGCGTCCGTATCGCGCGCGAGCCAAGCGCTGCTCGATGTCGACAAACACTCGTTTGCCGACAGTCGCCCAGGCGCCAGCGCGAGTGCGCGTTTGACGGCTTAGCGGCGTCGATAACCCGCGTCGGGAAACTACGACGAGATCAAGCGGCCCGTGAGGTATTTTCGACGGTGTGCTCTTCGGCTACGCGCGCGTCTCGACCGCTGACCAGAACCCCGATCACCAGATCGACGCCCTGCTACGTGCCGGCGTCGCGCAAGACGCGATCTACGTCGACCGCGCGAGCGGTGCCAAGGCCAGCCGCCCGCAACTCGACGAGCTGCTCAAGCTGCTGCGCGACGGCGACACCCTGAAGATCACGCGCCTGGATCGGCTCGGGCGCTCCGTCCTGCACCTCGTCACCCTCGGCGCGAAGCTCCGCGAGCGAGGCGTTGGCCTGCACGTCATCGAGCAGGGCATCGACACCGCGACAGCCGAGGGTCGCGC
>JBBSQG010000276.1:0-4811 GCA_038258125.1 Solirubrobacterales bacterium | reverse complement strand
GCTGCGCGATGCCGGCCTCACGCACGTGCTTGTCGGCGGCCTGGCCACCGACTACTGCGTCAAGGCGACCGTGCTCGACGCGCTCGCCGCGGGCTTGGACACGACCGTCCTGACCGATGCCGTCGCGGCCGTGGACGTTGCCGCCGGCGATGGCGGGAGGGCGCTGGAGGAGATGGCCGCGGCCGGCGCGCGGATGGCTGCGGAGTGGGACAGATGGGTTACGGAGCGCCCGGACGACGACGAAGCGCGGGCAGTTCTCACCGGTCCTGCCTCCGTCCAGCCTCCGATAGCGCGGTGATCGGCGAGAGCTTGCCTCCGGTCGTCTTCGGAGCGAACGCAGCCCCCTTGCCGTCCGACAATGCAGGCATTATCATCGGTGATGGCCTGGAACGTCGAGCTCACGAACGAAGCCGCTGAATGGTATGCCGGCCTGGACCGCCAGGACCAGCTGAAGATCGGCGCTGCGATCGACTCGTTGGAGGAACGAGGCCCCACACTCGGACGACCGCATGTCGACACCATCAAAGGCTCACGCCACCACAACATGAAGGAGTTGCGATCCGTCGGCGGGCACCTGCGAGCGCTGTTCTGCTTCGACCCCGTGCGCAACGCGATCGTCCTCATCGGCGGCGATAAGACGAACGATTGGACCGGGTGGTACGAGCGCGCGATACGGCGCGCCGACGATCTGTATGACGATTACCTGGCCGAACTGCGATCCGAAGGAGTGCTACCCGATGGCTAAGACCCAAGACTGGAGAGACGTGCGCGGCCCGCGCACCCCCGCGGAAGAGGCGCGGGTCGAGCATTACAAGCGCCTGATGGAACTGGAGGGCAAGCTCGCCCGGATGCGAGAAGCCGCCGGCGTCAGCCAGCGCATGCTCGCGGAGCGCATGGACGTGTCCCAGCCGAACATCTCCCGCATCGAGCGCGAGGACGACCTCCATCTCTCGACGCTGTCCAAGTACGTCGCCGCGCTCGGCGGCCATCTCGAGGTTCGAGCCGTGTTCGACGACGTCGACATGATCGTCATGGGCGACGCAGAGGACCGAGACAGGACGACCGCGTAGAAAGCAGCCCGGACGCGCGCCTGGTCATGGGGCAGGGAGGACTCGAACCTCCGTCTAACCGATTATGAGTCGGCTGCTCTGACCAACTGAGCTACTGCCCCGCAGCCGAGACGGTATATCTCGCGGCCGATCGCCAGCCGCCATAATCACGCGGGCAACCGGTCAACCCAAGCTAGGCCAGGGGATTCATGGGCTTCTTCGTGCGCAGGATGGTTGGAGAGCAGAGGGAAACGACGATGACGCGCGAGCAGGCGCTCGAGCTGGCCGAGGGGGCGCTGGCGATGCAGGAGCAGCTCGGGCGCGACGTGCTGTCGCTCGTCGAGATGACCGGCATGCCGGAGACGCACGCCGAGAAGGACCAGCGCGTCGTGCGCGCCCGCGAGACCGTCAAGCGCCTGGGAATCTGACCGCGCGACCCCGCAGCACGGGCCGCGCGGCGGGACTGACGGCGCTCGTCGCGCTGATCGCCCTCACCGGCTGCGGCAACGGCACCACTTCGACCGATCGGTCCGGCGCGACCACGGCCGCGGCTGCGGCAGCCCGCGCCGCCGCTGCGAGGGAACGGGCGGCCACGCCCGCGCTGTGCCGGGCCCGCCCGCGGGTGCGCAGCACCGGCCGCGTCACGTCGCCGCTCGCCACCGAGCTCTCGGGGCTCGTCGTCTCCCCGACGCGCCGGGACGTCCTGTGGAGCCTCAACGACTCGGGCAACAGCCCCAGCCTGCTCGCCGTCACGACGGCGGGGCGGACCGTCGCCGAAGTCGCGGTCGGGGGCGCGCAGAACGTCGACTGGGAGGACATCGCGGCCGGGCCGCGCGGATCGCTGCTCGTCGGCGACATCGGCGACAACCTCGGCCAGCGCGCGTCGGTCGTCGTCTACCGCGTGCCGGAGCCGGACACCGCTGCGGCCAGCCCGAGCGCCGCCGCGGTGGCCCGCTACGAGCTGCGCTACCCCGGCGGCGGACGTGACGCCGAGGCGCTGCTCTATGACCGCGCGAGCGCCACGCTCGTCATCGTGACCAAGAGCTTCGGCGGCGTCTCACGCGTCTACCTCGCGCGGCGACCCTCCTCACACCGCGTCACGACGCTGCGCCGCGGGGCCACCATCGACCTCGGCTCGGGCGGGGCCGTGACCGCCGGCGATGTGTCCGCCGACGGGCGCACGATCGTGCTGCGCACGTACGACAGCGCGTTTGCGTGGCGGCGGCACAGCGGCGAGTCGGTGGCCGCCGCGCTGCGCCGCAAGCCCTGCACCGTGAAGGCCGGCCTGATCGCCGAGGGGCAGGGCGAGGCGCTCGGGCTGACGCGTGACGGCCGCGCGTTCTACACGGTGCCCGAGGGCGCCGAGCCGGCGCTGCGCCGCTACGACGCGAGCGGCGGGGTGTCATAAGCGCAGGAGGTCATGTTTGGCGCGCGCGCTGCCGGGAAGAACAGCTCTCGACCCCGCCGAGAGCTTCCGGTCCGGTCCATATCCCCCGCCGCCCCTTCGCTCTCGGCATCGCGCACCCGGTGTGACCCCACCGGGTGCGTTGCGTTTAAGGCCAGTTGAGAGCGACGGCTTCGCTTGGCCCCAGCGCGACGGTCGTTCCTACCAGTTCGAGCGGGCGAAGAGGAAATGCGGCGAGCGCCGTCGAAACAGTGGGTCGCCTATGAAGCGCTCTTCGACCCAAGCGATCCCCGAGTCGCTCTCGACGTACATCCAAGCTCGCTTCGACGACTTCTCACGTTCACAGAAGGATGTCGCGCAGTACATCGTCGACCACCTCGACGAGGTCGCCTTCCAGACCGCCGAGGAGCTCGCCCGCCGCGCGAACACCTCGTCGAGCACGGTCGTGCGCTTCTCGCAGGCGCTCGGATTCGAGGGCTATCCGGAGCTGCAGCACTCCGCCCGCGAGGAGTACCGCCGCCGCCACGCCAAGGCGCCGGTCCCCAACGGCACGGCGCACGTCGCGCCGCTCTTCTCGCTGGACCAGAACGCGTTTGAGACGATGCTCGCCGCCGACCACGTCAACGTCGAGGACACCGCGCGCAAGGTCTCGCGCACGGAGATCGACGCGGCCGTCGAGGCGATCGCCACGACGCCGCGGCTGCTCGTCGCCGGCACCGACCAGATGGCCTTCTTCGCCTCCTACCTGCGCCATCTGCTGATGCTGCTCGATCTGCGCGCGGAGATCGTCGCCAGCCCGTCGCAGGAGGCGCTCGGGCGGTTGAGCCGGATCGACGACGAGACGCTCGTCATCGGGCTGTCCGCCGGGCGGCCACACCCGCTCGTCGTGCGGGCGATGAAGCTCGCCCGCCACCGCAAGGCACGCACGATGGCGATCACCGACGCCACGCTCTCCGAGGTCGCCAAGCTCGCCCAGATCCGCCTGTACTACTCCTCCAACAGCCCCGCCTACGTGCGCTCGCACACGGCGCTGCTGAGCATGGTCCAAGCGCTCGCCTACGGCGTCTACGCCCGCGACGCCGAGGACTACGCCGACCGCATCAAGGCCTTCAAGCTCAAGTAGGCGGGCGCGGCGCGGCACGCCCGCGCTGCCATGCTGCGCGGATGGCGCTGGAGCCCGACCGCTGGTCACGCTGGCTGCGCGAGCGCCGCGACGCCGGCGACGAACGCCAGCGCACCACGATCCTCGACCTGCTCGCGCCCGTCCGCGAGCGCGTGCTCGAGCACGCCGGATCGCTCGACGGCGCGACGCTGCTGGACATCGGCACCGGCGACGGCCTGATCGGCCTCGCGGCGCTGGACCGCGTCGGCGAGAAGGGCATGGTGATCTTCTCGGACATCTCCGATGCGCTGCTCGGCCACGCGTATGACGCCGTCGCCGCACAGGGCCTGCTGGGGCGAGCGCAGTTCGTCTCGACGCAGGCCGAGGACCTGTCTGAGATCCCCGACGGCTCGGTCGACGTCGTCACGACCCGATCGGTGCTGATCTATGTCGGCGCCAAGGCGCGCGCCTTCGCCGCCAGGTACCGCGTGCTGCGCCCGGGTGGCCGGATCTCGCTGTTCGAGCCGATCAACCGGTTGATGTTCCCCGAGCCGCCCGATCGCTTCTGGGGCTATGAGGTCGGCGATGTCGCCGAGCTCGCCGAGAAGGTCAAGGCGAGCTACCGCCGGATCGAGGATCCGGCGGCGATGGCGATGATCGACTTCGACGACCGCGATCTCGTCCGCTTCGCCGAGGCCGCCGGGTTCACGCAGATCCACCTCGAATGTCATGTCGACGTCGAGGCGGGGACGGCGATGACCAAGCCGATGAGCATCGAGGTGCTGCTCGACAGCGCGCCCAACCCGCTCGCCCCGACGGCGCGCGAGAGCATCGCGGCCGCCCTGACCACCGAGGAGCGCGACCGCTTCGTCGCCCATCTGCAGCGCGCTGTGGACGGCGGCGCACGCGTTCGGCGCTCGGCGGTCGCGTACCTCGCGGCGAGCAAGCCGGCCTGAGCGCCGGCCCGCCGGATCCGCGGCGCCGGGCGGATAGAATCGCCCCCGTGCGAGACGAAGCCACCTTCCGCGTCAAGGCCGGCCTGGCAGAGATGCTCAAGGGCGGCGTGATCATGGACGTCGTCGACGCCGAGCAGGCGCGGATCGCCGAGGCTGCCGGCGCCGCCGCGGTCATGGCGCTGGAGCGCGTGCCCGCCGATATCCGCGTGGACGGCGGCGTGGCCCGCATGAGCGATCCGAAGATGATCAAGGAAATTATCGCGGCGGTGACCATTCCGGTGATGGCCAAGGTCCGCATC
>JBBSQG010000275.1:0-4818 GCA_038258125.1 Solirubrobacterales bacterium | reverse complement strand
GTCGATGCCCTGGTCGAGCACGACGAGGTCGACCTGCTTGGCCTGCATCTGCTTAGACAGCGCCATCAGATGCTCGAGCGAGCGCCCGAGGCGATCGAGCTTCGTGACGACGAGCTGGTCGCCCTTGCGCGAGATCCGCAGCGCCTCGTCGAGCTTCGGGCGGCTGGCGAGCTTGCCGCTGGCCTTGTCGACGAAGACCTCGTCGCAGCCGGCCGCGTTGAGTGCGTCGTGTTGGCCGTCGGGGTTCTGGTCGCGGGTGGACACCCGCCCGTAGCCGATCCGCATCCCCGGCAGCGTACAGAAACGGGGCAGAACGTTACGTTGACGAGTACACGCATAGCGTTACAGCCAGACGGCAGGAACGGTGGGGCGCGCCGATTCGCCGAGCGGTAGCGTCCGTGAACGATCGTTTCTGCGACGCCGACGGCTGCTCGTATGCGTGGAATGCGGCACTCTCCCACCGGTCGGCGGCTCGCCGCTCCTGCCAAGGCGAAAGCGGCAGCCGACATACTGCGCTTCGCAGAACGCCGTTTTGATCGCTGAGGACGACATCGACACCTTCTGGGCATGGTTCGCGGAGAACAGCGATCGCATCTCCGCCGATCCC
Source organism: Solirubrobacterales bacterium (assembly GCA_038258125.1). Taxonomy (GTDB): domain Bacteria; phylum Actinomycetota; class Thermoleophilia; order Solirubrobacterales; family Solirubrobacteraceae; genus CADCVQ01. The sequence continues at coordinate 4,211 of JBBSQG010000275.1, read as the reverse complement.
CATGGCGAAGTCATCTTGGAAGAGCTTGATCGCCGGCGGCGGACTTGGGCTGTCCGGCCTGGGAGATCGGACCGGGCAACGAGGCCGACTGGTTTCTGGCCATATCGCCCGACGGCGACGAACGTGCTCTGCCCCTCACCCAGGCGATCGTGAGTGCTGCCCCATCCGTTCCCGGCTGGGAGTTTCTCCCTCACCGGCCGAAGAAGAGTTGGGACCTGCGCTTTGAGATCGACGGCGACTCAGGGCCGATCGACATCGACGCCAGGGCTTGGCCTTTCGTCGCGTACCGCTACCCGGACGGTCTCTACGACCTCGTGGTCAGCGTCGGGGACGAGACCAGGCTTGCACCGGGTGATCGCGAGCTAGCCGTCCGGATCGCCGTCGAGGGGCAACTCGGGGAGCAGGCGCTGCTGACGAAAATCAACGAACTCGAAGCCGTCGTTGAGTTATCGGCCGAGCAGGTTTCCCGATCCCGGCCTCTTGTGGATCTGGGTCCTGCGACGCTCGGCGACGGCTAACGCACGACTGCTGCTTGGAGGCAGATCCGACAGCGGCCGGCAGCGCTGGAATGCGGACGAGGACCGGCAGCGCCGGCGGCCGCTCCCAGGCGCATTCGGAAGCGGCCGGCCGGTGCCCGTTTGGACGAGGAGCAGGTGCGGCGTCAGGCTGTCTCTGCAAGCCCGAGCGCGACAACGTACGACGACACAGCGAGCAGCACCGAAAGCCCGTGGAGCAGCCATGCCCGTGATGCGATACCGCGGGTTGCGACTGTCAGCCCGCCGAAGGCAGCGGCGATCGCGGCGCCGGCAAGCGCGAGCACGGCTGCTCTACCGAACTCACCGAGGACGGAGCCATCGGCTGTTGTCCACAGCGCAAAGCCGAACGCCGGCAGCGCGAGCGCGAGCGCAGCCAGCCCACCGATCAGAGCTGTGGCCCGGGTCACGGTGGATCTATCGGCCTCAATCCACCACAACCTAAGCGACGGCCTCCCAGGACGCACACCACCCGGCGAGGCGCACAAGCTGTTGAGTGCCGCTCCGGACGAGAAGCAGCATGATCGGCGGAAACGTCAGCCGCGTAACGCGATCTTGAGGCGCTGCTCTAACGGCTGCGCACATTTGTGGCCCGTAAGGTCGCGGTAGGCGCTGAAGTCCTCCAACCTTCGTTCTGCGAGCTCGCGGACCGTGAGGTCATTCGGTTCGGGCCCGTCGGCGAAGGTCGTGTCCTCGATCGTGACGAGCTCGCCGGGTCGACGCTGCAACTCGCGCAGCAGCACGTCGGCCTGCCGCTCGATGTTCCGACGGTCGGTTGCGCTCAGATCCGTTTCGCACAGCTCGCTGAAGAACGTCAGCAGGGGCAGCTGGCGCTGAATGTCGCTGGGGACATGCTCGCGCTGGCAGGAGATGACTACGAGGACGGCTCCGATCGCGACGACGCCGGCAAGGATCGGCCCTGCGTACCACGATCGGGCCCGACCGAGGACGCTACGCATCGCCATCGCGGGGCACGTTACAGCGCTCGTTGCCGGTCAGGGTTCACCTGTTCGTCGGCGACCTCGCACGAGGCAGATGCGGCGGCCACCGAGCGAGTGCCGCTTCGGACGACGAGCAGCAGCACTCCGGAGCGCCCGCCGGCCCGGCGAACTATCGGCTAGAACGGGCTGCGCTGAGCTGTCTCTAGTGGATGCCTTGCCAGCAGAGTCTCGACATCTACTCGGTCCAAGGACCCGCCGGTCGCGATCATGACGCCGGTCCATCCGTCATGCTGCACGAGCACAAGCTCGTCGGCGGCCGTTACCGTCAGCCCTTCGACGTTGCGTTCGGGTAACACGGAGGCCACCTGGGCGCTGAGAGGCCCGCGAAGATCAGACCGCGCGTCAAGGCCAGCGGCCGCCCTGATAAAGGCGTCATCGATCGCCAGCGTGGGATCGGCCTCGAAGTGAGCGTTGCCCTTGTTCGCGATGAGCCGAAGGAGGTCGCGAAAGAACTGCGTTTCGCGATCCTCGCGTTCGTCTTCAGGCAGCGCCAGCCACGCGTCCCCCAGATCGCTCTCCAGGATCGGCGCCAAGTTCTCATCAAACACGCTCACCCCGATCGCCGGGTGGATCCGGTGCCAGTTGCCGACAGGAATCGCGTGCCGCCGGCGTCTCATCGAGGCGCTGCTCGAGATGAGACCGAGCAGCCGGCGGTGCGCGGCAGCTACCCGAGCGAGGATGCTAGGCCGAGATCCACTGCGTCTGCTGTTCGAGCTCGTCATCTACGGGAGATCGACGGTCCGCCGCAGGTGCTTGATGTGAAGCTGGACGTCCTCGAACTCTGGCATCTGCGGCCACCTTCGGAGATCACGCGGCAGGTGCTCAAGCGCGAACGATAGGTCTCGGCGAATCTCGGCCATGCGAGCGTCCATGGGTTGCTCCGGCCAGAGAGTCTCGAGGTCCACCAGCGTGATCTCGCCGCGCAGCGAGCGCTCGAGCAGATCAATGACTTCGCGCGAATCCATCTTCTTCTGCAACCCATCCGCAGCGTAGACAAACCCGAGTGCCCCTCTGGACGAAGACCGGCAGCGCCGTGCCTGGCTGGGTCTTATCGGCGTGAATCGTGTCATGTCGTCAGCTGTCAAGCAGCCTGCGGAGCAACGGCTCGGCGCGCGCCTCATCGCGCAGCTCAGGCGCGCCCTCAATCGCTTCGCCGAGTCTGCGACGTGCCTCATCGAGGTCGTCGGTGAGCGCCGCCGCGAGCGCCGCCGCGTAGCGAACGCCGGGGCTTTCCGGGAGTTCACGCAGCCCGGCGTCGGCCAGCTGACGGGCGACTTGGGGCTCAGCGAGCGCACCGCGTACGCGGGCGATGTACTCGTGACCGGCCGGGACAAACGAGGGCGGGCCGCCGAGCGCCAGGACCGCCGTGTCGTGCTCGACGGCGACCGCCTCGCGACGAACGGCCGGATCCTTGACGAACACCATCGTGCCGGCTGGCGCGTCGCGCTCGTCGCCGTCGAGCCAAAACCGCGCACGCCCGCGAAGCACTACGTAGAGCTCCTCGTGCCCTCGTCCGTCGATCTCGGTGTGCGGCTCGATGAGCACACCGCCGGGATCCGCGGCGTGAAACCCAGCCGCACCGAACGCGCGTAACCCCAGCACCCCGCGGAGTGGTCGCATGGTCAGACCTTCAGTCCATGGCACTTCTTCGACGTCATCGAACGCCAAAACCCGAAAGCGATCATCGTTCATACGCGATGTGTACCGCCCGGCACGCCCCGGAGCGATCTCAAAGCTGCCGCGACTGACGTATCGCGATCTAACACCAGGAGTAGCCCCGGGCCGGTGGACGCGCTTGGCTCTCTGGCGGTCGCCTGGCGCAGTATCTGCTCTGCGTGGGCTGCGATGCGACACCGCCGGCGGGCGTGCGCGGTGATGCGGTGCTTGACCCGTGCGGTGACGAACGGCTGCGTGCCGGACACTTGACTGGTATGGAGCGCAATCCGCAGCAGTTCGAGCGCACGTTTCGGGAACACCACGACGCGGTGCTCGCGTACGCGCGCAGGCGGGCCGGTGACGACGACGCCCGCCACGCTGTCGCCGAGACGTTCCACGTTGCGCGTAGGGAGGGACGTCGCGGGTCCCGTCTGCTGGACTTGCTGCCGGCACTGTCGCTCGTCCGCGCACGACCCTCTCGCATCCTCGCCTCCGCAAGATAACGAGACCCGCGAGCTCCTCGAGCGCCGCCGCTGGCGCTAAAGGCGACGTCGCTTTGAGCGACCGCTGAACTCTCGTCTCGGCTCCCAGGTCCAGCACCAGTGTAAGCGCAGGGGGCCCCAACGGGGACCAGATCGGTTGGTGAGGATTGACGAGTACGCTGCCGGCGTGTCCGAGGATCTAGCACGCCGGACGGAAATCGCGATGGCAGCGCCCGGGGACGTTGGCGCGGAGATCCGCGCGCTCTTTCCCAATCCATCCCCTGGTGTACGCGAGCTCATGGCAACAGCGTCGGGTGAGGTCTTTGAGGGCGGCGTCTACAGATTGCTGCGGCTTGACGAGGTCGATCGCTTTGTGGCCGCGTGCGAGGATCTCGTCCCCGAGTGTGCCGGTGTGGTCGGGTGCTTTGGCTGCGACTGGCTTGGCCGCCCATGGGGTTACTCGCTGGAGGTCGCCGATGAGATCTTCGTCATCGAGCCCTATAGCGGCGAGATGCTCGCGACGACGTCGACTGTCGAGG
>JBBSQG010000274.1:0-4832 GCA_038258125.1 Solirubrobacterales bacterium | reverse complement strand
TGCCGCTGGAGCTGACCGGCGGCGACGATGCCCCGGGCGTCAAGGAAGGCGGCGTGCTGGAGCAGATCGCGCGCGAGCTGAACATCCAGGCGCTGCCCAACGCGATCCCCGAGTCGATCACCCACGACGTATCGCAGATGCAGATCAACGACACGATCACGCTCGCCGACGTCACCGTGCCCGACGGCGTGACGCTGCTCGACGAGCTCGAGGAGACGATCGCGACGCTCACCCCGCCGCGCCTGGCGACCGACGAGGACGAGATCGAGGAAGAGACCGAGCGCATCGGCGACGCCCCGGCGGCCGACGCCGACGCCGGCGACGACGCCGACTCCTAGATGGTTGATTCCAATTCCCGCACCCACGGATGACAGGCCAGGCACGGCGCCGGATCGCCACCCGCACCCTCGCAGGTACCACCGGTACCTGCTTCGGGTTCGTGCGGCGCCCGGCATCCGCCCTGACCTGCCCCCGCGGGCACGGTAATTCGGAATCAACCATCTAGGCGACCGCCGTGCGGCTGCCCGGCCGCGGTGGCATGGTCGCGCCCGTCGACTGGCTCGTCGTCGGTCTGGGCAACCCCGGCGCGAAGTACGCCGGCTCGCCGCACAACGTCGGCTTCGAGGTCGCCAACGCGCTCGCCGCGCGCTGGGATCTGCCGCGCGGCAAGACGAAGTTCGCCGGGCTGCTGGCCGAGGGCCGCACCGGTCCCGGCGGCCCGCGCGTCGCCGTGCTGCTGCCCCAGACCTACATGAACGAGGCCGGCCGCTCGGTCGGCCCGGCGCGCGGGGCCTACAAGCTCGCGCGTGACCGCGTGCTCGTCGTGCACGACGAGATCGACCTGCCGTTCGGCGCCGTGCGGACGCGGCTCGGCGGCGGGCTGGCGGGCCACAACGGTCTGAAGTCGCTGAAGGCCGAGCTCGGCGGGGCGGACTTCGCCCGCGTACGGGTCGGCGTCGGTCGCCCGGACTCGACCGATCCCGAGATCGTCGCCGCGCACGTGCTGGGCGCGTTTCGCCAGTCCAAGGCCGAGGTCGCCGAGCTGATCGACGACGCCACCCGCGCCGCCGAGGCGATCGTGCTCGGCGAGCGCGAGCTCTGAACAGCCGGCGGCGCGGCGCGCGGTGTCGCCCCGTCCGTTGCAGCACGGCGTTGAAGAGCCGTCCGTGGCGGGTCGTCGCCGTCCATGTCAGATCACGTCATCCTGCGCCCGCTCGACGGCTACGACGGCGCGCTGACGCCCGGGCCGTCGTCGTCGAGCGCGGGCCCGACGATGAGGATCGTGTGGCTGTCCAGGCCGCGCTCGGCGACGGTCGCCGCCAACTCGTCGAGCCGGCACGTCAGCACGACCTCGTCGTCCGGCCACGAGACGCGGTGCGCCAGCCCACAGCGCGCCGACGGCGCGTAGCCGCCGGCGATCAACTCGCGCTGCAGCTCTTCGGACCGCTCGCCGATCATGTAGAGCGCGATCGTGGCCCCGTGGCGGGCAAGCTCGCGAACCGGCACCGGATCGCCGCGTCCCTGTGAGAGGATCAGCGGCCGCGACGACTGCGGCGCGACCGTCAGCTCGATCTCCAGCGCCGCCGCGGCGGCGAACAGGGACGTGACCCCCGGCACGATCTCGTAGTCCAGGCCGCGATCGCGTGCCGACCGGACCTCGTCGCGGACCGAGCCGTAGAGCGACGGCTCGCCCCACAGCAGCCGCGCGACGACCAGCCCCTCCTTCGCCGCACGGTCGTACACGGCGTGGATGTCGGCCATCTCCGCCGGCGGCCACGACACGCGCTCGGCATCGGCGCGGGCGTGCTGCTCGACAAGCTCGTCGGTCATCAGCGCCTTCCCCCATACGACGATGTCGGCCGCCGCCAGCGCCCGCGCGGCCCGCACGGTCAGCAGGTCGGCCGCGCCGGGTCCGGCGCCGAGGAACCAGAGCTTGCCGGGGCCGGATGACTCCGACATGTCCACCTCCACGTAGCTTGCGGCCGCACCTTGCCAGAAATGCGCGACCTACACTGGGACATGCCCCGTGGCCGCCGCTGAGCGGTCGCTTCGCCTGCCCATGTCACTGCGCCCGCTTCTCGCTCATCTCACTGACGCCGCCGACGGCGCGGCCCTCGCCCGCGGCGGCGGCGGCGCCTTCGTGTCGGCGTCGCTGCGCCCATACGTGCTTGCCGCGCTGGCCGACCAGGACAGCACGCGCCCCGTGCTCGTCGTCGCCGGCGACGACCGCCAGGCGCGCGACCTCGCCGCCGACCTGCGCGCGTGGCTGCATCCCCGGCCGGTGCGCTTCTACCCCAGCCGCGGCGTCGCCTACGAGTCGCACCTGGCACCGCCGCCGCACCTCGTCGGCCTGCGCGTGGCGGCGCTCGACGCCCTGCTGGACGACGAGCACGGCAAGCATGGCGCTCCCGTCGTCGTGGTCTCCGCCGTGGCGCTGAGCGAGAAGGTGCCCGATCCGGCACTGCGCCCGCGCTCGTTCAGGCTGCGCGTCGGCGAGTTGCTCGACCTCGAGGAGTGCATGGCCGAGCTCGTCGCGTGTGGCTATGAGCGCGTCGACCAGGTCGAGGACCGCGGCCAGTTCGCGGCCCGCGGCGGACTGCTCGACATCTACCCGGCGACCGAGGACCGCGCCGTGCGCGTCGACCTGTTCGACATCGAGATCGAGTCGCTGCGCTGGTTCTCGACGTTCACCCAGCGCTCGCTCGGGGACGCGGAGGAAGTCGAGATCGCCCCGGCCGCGGAGCTCGCGGCCGAATACCGCGAGCTGGCGCAGATCGCGGCGCTCGACTACGAGGAGGCGGACCGGCCCGACATCGCCGAGCTGCTGCCGGTCGACCGCTTCCTCGCTTTCCTCGACCTCGCGCCCGACGCCGCCGTGCTGCTGGCCGCCGAGGAGGAGCTCGGCCCGGCGCTCGCCGACCACTGGCAGGACGTCTGCGCCGCCTTCCGGGCACCGACAGATGACACGGCGGAGCCGGGGCATCTGTTGGTCGCCGACGCGCACCACCTGTACGTGGCGCCCGATCAGGTCACGGCTGCGCTCGACGCCCGTGCCCGCGTGCGCCTGTCCTCCTACGACTCAGACCAGCCGCTGCAGTTCCGCGCCCAGGCGCCCGACCTCGCCGCGCGCTCGCTGAAGGAGGCCGAGCCGGAGCTGGAGAAGCTCGTGCGCTCCGGCTACCGGACCGTCGTCACGTGGCCGCAGCGCAGCGAGGGCGAACGCGCGGCCTACAACCTCGCGCGCCTGAAGTCCTCGTGGCTGGGGGAGGGGGACGGCGGCGCGGGCTGGGAGCTGGAGCACCCGCTGCGCTTCGCGCACGTCAACCTGCGCGACGGCTTCATCGCCGCCGGGCTGAAGCTCGCGATCCTGCCCGAGCACCGGCTGTTTCGCCGCCGCCGCGAGGGGAACATCGCCGGTGGGCGCGGTCATCGTGACTTCGGCGCGGGCCGGCGCGGCGCGCTGCGCTCGTTCGCCGATCTGCGCAGCGGCGACATCGTCGTCCACGAGGACCACGGCATCGCCCGCTTCGCCGGATTTGAGACGAAGACCGTCGCCGGCGTCACGCGCGACTACCTCTACCTCGAATATCAGGGCGACGACCGCGTCTTCGTCCCGTCAGACCAGCTCGCGAAGATCAGCCGCTACGTCGGTGCGGGCGGCGCACACCCGCCGCTGTCCAAACTGGGCGGCAAGGCCTGGGACCGCCTCAAGGCGCGCGCCCGCCGCGCCGCACAGGAGCTCGCCGGCGAGCTGCTCAACCTCTACGCCGAGCGCCGCCGGCGCACAGGCCTGTCCTATCCGCCCGACAGCGACTGGCTGCGCGAGTTCGAGGCGGCCTTCGCGTACAACGAGACCGCCGACCAGGCCGACGCGATCGAGCTCGTCAAGACCGACATGGAGTCCGAGCGCCCGATGGACCGCCTGATCTGCGGCGACGTCGGCTTCGGCAAGACCGAGGTTGCCCTGCGCGCCGCCTTCAAGGCGGCCGACGCCGGCAAGCAGGTGCTGATGCTCGTGCCGACGACGATCCTCGCCCAGCAGCATTACGGCACCTTCGCCGAGCGGCTGAAGGACTACCCGTTCACGATCGCGCACGTCAGCCGTTTCCGCTCGGCGGCCCAGCAGAAACAGGCGATCGCGGGCTTTCAGAGCGGCGCGGTCGACATCCTCGTCGGCACGCACCGCGTGCTCTCGCGCGACGTGCGCGCGAAGGACCTCGGCCTGATCATCGTCGACGAGGAGCAGCGCTTCGGGGTCAAGCAGAAGGAGCTGCTGCGCCAGCTCAAGCTGCGCGTCGACGTGCTCTCGATGAGTGCGACGCCGATCCCCCGCACGCTGCAGATGTCGCTCGCCGGGCTGCGCGACATCTCGGTCATCAACACGCCGCCCGAAGGTCGGCGGCCGATCAAGACCTACGTCGGCGAGTACGACGAGGAGGTCGTCAAGCAGGCGCTGCTGCGCGAGAAGGCGCGGGGGGGACAGGCATTCTTCCTGCACAACCGCGTCGAGACGATCGACGAGACGGCCGAGCGCCTGCGCGGGCTGTGCCCGGGGATGTCCTTTGAGGTCGCCCACGGCCAGATGGACGAGACGCTGCTCGAGGACCGCATGATGACTTTTCTGCGCGGCGAGGCCGACGTGCTCGTCTGCACGAGCATCATCGAGTCGGGTATCGACATCCCGCAGGCCAACACGCTGATCGTCGAGCGCTCGGACACCTTCGGGCTCGCGCAGTTGCACCAGATCCGCGGGCGCGTCGGGCGCTCGCGCGAGCGCGCCTACGCCTACCTGCTCTATCCGGCCGCGGCGGCGCTGACCCCGGAGGCGGCCC
>JBBSQG010000273.1:0-4853 GCA_038258125.1 Solirubrobacterales bacterium | reverse complement strand
CAATCTCGCCACGAGCGTCGAACCGTCCGGGAACAACACCGGTGATCCAGGCGATGAGATCGTCTCGAACCGCGAATCCCCGCGAGATCGCGACAACCTTGCTCATGAGCGCGGATGCCTCCTGGCGATCGTCAGCATCGATCGCCAGCATCGCAGCTTCGTAGAAGCAGAGCCGCGCAGTGTCGAGTTGCTGCCATCTCGTGTAGCCCGCGCACGTCTCGCGCATCGCGGCCCGAGCCGTTTCGCGATCGTGCTCTGTACCGGCTCGCGGTGTGAACGGCGGATCGTCTCGCATTGCGCTCGGCGCCGCAGCGCCAGGCGTTCCGTTCCCGCTTCTTGTTAAGGAGTAGGAACGGGAACGCGCCAGCGATCGCCGTCGCGGATGATCGCGCCGTCGGCGAGGAGGCGTGTGAGCGCGTCGCCAAGTCGTTCGTTGCGGACGCGTAGCTCGGCGCGGAGCTGCGCGCGGTTGAGCGGACCGGCGGCGTGACGAAGCGCGCTAACGAGGAGGCGGTCGAGCTCGCAGGGCGCGGCATCCGGGGCGTCGAGCGCTGTCGCGACGGTCGTGAGGTGGACGTCGACGTCGTCGCCGGCGACGAGTCGGATGTGGAGCGGATCGGGCGCAGCGGCGGCGCGGTGCTCGATCGAGAGCACGAGTGCGCCTTTGTGGCGGCGGACGTAGAGGTAGGAGTCACCCCACGCGTAGAAATCGCCGCTCCCGCGGAGTGACTGGCCGCCGGAGCCGCCGTTCTTGCGTGCATGATGAACGACGAGGATGGCGACGTCGTGGTGGCGCTGGAGGGCGCGGAGATAGCCGAGGAGCGCGGAGACTTCGCCGGCGTCGTTCTCGTCGATGCGGTGCAGGCGGACGAACGGATCGAGCACGAGCAAGCGCGGCGCGAGCTCGCGCACGGTGTGGCGAAGCCGCGCCTGATCGCGTCCGCGATCGAGGCGAAGCGCGGGCACCGTGATGACGTGGATGGGAGCGCTTGCGAGCTCGAGGCCGCGCACGCGACAGATGCCGGCGAGCCGCGCCTTGACGACGGGCGCGGCGTCCTCGGCCATGTAGAGCAGGACCGGTCCGGGATCGTCGACGGGAAACGCACCGAGACACGGCGTGCCGGTGGCGACGGAGACCGCGAGGTCGAGCGCGAGCCAGGACTTGCAGCACTTGGGCGCGCCACCGAGGACGCCGACGGCGGCGCGCGCCCAGAGCGTCTCGACGAGCCAACGCGGCAGGGCATCGCCGTCGTCGAGATCGGCGGCGCGCACGAACGGGAGTGCGAGCGCGTCGTCGCCGGCGGCGAGCGTCATGCGCCGACTCCGAGCTCGTCGAGGGCGGCCTGGATGACGGGCTCGTCGAGAAAGCTCTGCCCGCGATCGGCGGCGAGGCGAAACGCGGTGCGCATCGCCTTGGAGGCGGTGCGGAGCACGCCGCGACTGCCGCGAAACAGCATCTCCATCGCGGCATCGGCGAGGATCTTCTGGGAGGCGCCGGCGGCCTTGAGGCCGTGCTCGACGGCGGCCACGAACGCCTCGCGATCGAGCGGCTCGAGGCGGAGCTCGACGGCGATGCGGGTGCGAAGCGCGGCGTGCTGGTGCATGTGCAGGCGCCGCGTGAGTGCGGGCTGGCCGACGAGCCACAGCGTCAAGAGGTCGCGACTGTCGAACGCGAAGTTGAGAAAGCCGGCGAGATCGAGGAGGAACCGGTCGGACAGGTGCTGCGCTTCGTCGAGGATGACGAGCGGGACGGTGCCGCGCTCGTCGACGAGGTGGACGAGCGCCTTCTTGATGTCGGCCCATAACTGACCGCGGCGGTGCGAGGGCCGCACGCCGAGCTCGCCGGCGAGCGAGCGGTAGAGCTCGAGCGGCGAGACCGAGGTGTCGCAGAAATAGAGGACGAGGTGATCGGGACGTGGCAGCTCCGCGCACAGATTGCGAAGCGCCGCGGTCTTGCCGACGCCAGGCTCGGCGGTGAGCACGCCGAGGCCCGGATCCTCGACGAGCTGACGAAACGCGCGCTTGATGCGCGTGTAGCCGGGGCTCTTGTCGAAGAACGTCTTGCCCTGGGCACCCTTCGGTAACGGGTAGGCGGAGAGATCGAAGCGGGTCTTGTCACTGGTCATGTCATGGCTCCTTGGTCAGTGGTCGTCGTCGTCCTCGTGGTGATCGTCGTCGGCGGCGGCGGCGGTCACGATGCGGGTGCGGCGGTAGTGCTCGTCCTCGATGAGGGCGAGCGGATCGAGCCCGGTGGCGGTGGCGCTCGGATCCGGATCACCGGCGATGCGGCGCCGCTGGCGATGCAGATTGGCCAGCCGGTCGAGCGGCACGGTGTCGCAGAAGAACGTGTCGTCGATGAACACGCGCGGCAGCGCGGCGTCATCGGACGGATCGAAGCGGAGCTCGACCTGCTCGCCCGCGAGCTCGGCGCGGACCTCGAGATAGTCGCCACCCCACCGCACGGTGCCGTCCTTGCGCACCTTGCGCGTGTCGCGATGCAGGAAGATGTCGTCGAGGCGCTTGTCGCGTGGGACCGCGCGGATCTCGTGCGCGTCGGCGAGCAGGTGCTCGCGCGGAACGCGCGCGGTCGTCTCGTGCGTGCGCGCGTGGTACTCGGCGCCGAGCCACGCCCAGTGCTTGGCCGAGAGCTCGGCGAGCGGCAGCGGCTGGTCGGGCAACTCGTCCTCGACTTCCTCGCGCCACGTCCGATGCCAGCGCTCGATGACGCCCTTGGCCTCGGCGTCGCCGCTGCCCGCGTACAACAGGTGGACGTCGAGGTCCGCGCAGATGTCGCGCAGCGAGTGCGTCTTGTACGCCGGACCGCGATCGACGTAGTAGGCGCGCGGCAGGCCGTACTTGAGGATCGCTTGCTTGAGCCCGGCCTCCTGCGCTGCGGGATGCTCGCCGTCGGCGAGCGCGAGGTAGCTGTGCAGGATGAAGCGCGTGGCGTTATCGATCTGCGAGAACAGGATCGCCTTGCGAAGCTTGCCGTCCGGCGCGATCACCAACGTGCGCGGGTGCAGCGCGTCGCCAACCCACAGATCGCCAGCGTGCTCGGCGATGAAGCTCCGCCGCTCGGCTGATGGGCCACGCACCGGCCGCGCGGAGATGCCGGCGGCGGCGAGCAGGCGATGCACGGTCGCGCGCGCGAGCTCGCCTTGCTTCACGAAGCCGGCGCGCTCGAGCATGCGAATGATGCGGCGAACCGATCGGCGCGGCTTCTCGCGCTTGGCGCGCACGATGACCTCGGCGACCTCGGCGCGAATCGCACGCGAGCTGCCTTTGTCCTGGCGCGCACTCGGCACCAGCGCCGCGAACCCACCGCGTTTGTAAAGGTAGAACCATGCCTCGATCGTGCGCGCCGACAGCTGCACGATGCGCCCGTCGGGCGGCATCACGTGCCGGCGCGCGGCGGCCTCGATGAAGTATGCGGTCCGATCGCCGTGCTCGAGGCGTGCGCTGACGAGCGGGCCGAGCACGCCGAACCGGAACAGCGCGATGGCTCGCCTCTCGTCGTCCATGTCCGCACGCTGCCCGAGACCTGCGGCCACAAAGGATGGGATCGAATCCCTGGTGCCACGTGTCCCGCCAGCGCGCGGCACTCGCCGAGATCACATGAGACGAAGGCCTCGCTCGAGTCGGTGCACCAACGCCGCGACGGCAGCCACGTGCATCCCCGGCACGATGCCGCCGAGCTCGGCATGAACTGCGACGAGCGCCGCACGCGTGGCGTCGAGCCCGACACGTGACGCGATGGCCTCGAGCCGCTGGCCGCCGCTCGCGGCGAACAGCAGGACGAGCACGCGCGCCGCAGCAGCCAGTCGAGAACGCCAGCGCCGCTCCGTACGCGCGGGCACTGGCGGTGTCGCTGCTGGTGCCGGCGTGTCGTCGACGACACGCTCGACGGTGGTCCATACGCGCCACAGATGTCGCGCCAGGAACATCGGCAACACGCGCCATGTCGCGCCGCACGCCGGTGCCGCGCACATGTACTGGGCGATCCGGACCGCGGCCGGCATGCCCACCTCGCCACGCGGATGGCGATCCGGATAGCAATGAACGTGGAGCACGTCGTACCCGCAACGCGGGCACCGGTCCGGCCGGTAGCCGTCCGGGTCGCAGACCCGGCGCTCGTGCGTCGCGAGATCGCGAACGCCTTCGTCGATGAGGGTCCCTCCCTTGAATCTGGACACCCGCGCCGTGACGAGGCAAATTTCCGGATCTGGAGGAGGGAGTCCGATAGTCGGGCTCATGAGGATCTCCGCTGGCGTGAAGAACCGCGAAGATCCTCGCCTCCTCCGACTACCTCAACTTTTCGGCAACCGCCGCCGGCTGTCTCGTCTCACACCGGGTCGGCACGCTCGATCCGGCTAGCTCGTCAAGTCACGACGCGAATGCGGGACATTGCTCGTCAACTGAGCCCGCAGAGACCGAGCCGGAACAGCTCGAGCAATGCGAGTGGCACTGCATGGACGAGTACGTCGGGATGGTCCTGGCCGAGCGTTTGTGCGAGCCGGTCGCGAACGCTTCGTAGTGCAACGGCGTAGGCGTCGGGATCGGGCTCGAGACGTGCGAGATTGACGTGAATCACGAGGAGCTCGAGATCGTCGAGATCCCGTGCTGCGTCCTGCGCTTGCTGGAAGAACACGCGCGCATTCACGTGATCACCCATCACGAGAAAAGCGACCGCGCGATTGTTGTACATGAGCGCGCGTGCAAATCGACCGCTCGGCCCGAGCCGTTCTGCGACCTCGACCATCACGCGCCAGCCGTCGAACACGCTCTCGCCGCGGCGCGCCAGCTCGAAGATCCATCGAGCATACGCCTCGATCGCGAGGTCGTCGTCCGAGACT
>JBBSQG010000272.1:0-4861 GCA_038258125.1 Solirubrobacterales bacterium | reverse complement strand
TGATGTCGTTCTGCGTCGTGCCTTGAAGTGCTGAGCGCTCGACCCCGTTCTCCTCGGCTGTGCCGATGTACAGAGCCAGCAGCCACGCGGCGGTTGCGTTGATCGTCATCGACGTGTTCATCGTGTCCAGCGGGATGCCGTCCATCAGCTCGGCCATCGCGCCGCGGTGGGCGATCGGCACCCCGACCTTGCCGACCTCGCCACGGGCGAGCTCGTGGTCGGCGTCATAGCCGGTCTGCGTCGGCAGGTCGAAGGCGACCGACAGGCCGGTCTGGCCCTTGGCCAGGTTGGAGCGGTACAGCGCGTTGGAGGCGCGGGCCGTGGAATGCCCTGCGTACGTGCGCATCATCCACGGCCGGTCGCGCTCGGGCAGCCGGTGTGCGGGCGTGTCGGTCATGCCGGCGGATCGTACTCCCGCGCGACGACTACGGAGCCCCGATGAGGGGGTAGGTGCCAAGACACCACAAGCGATCCTGGAGGAGAGACCATGACCGAGGAGAACCAGCCTGGCTCGTACGAGGCCACGAAGGGCGACGGCGTCCAGCCCGCCGAACTCGGTTACGCCCCGCCGGACCCGGGCCAGGGCGAGTCGGCTGAGAGCGAGATCCCGACCGGCGTCGACTCGCTGACCGACGAGCAGATCCAGACCGCCCAGGAGAACGCGCCCAGCGGCGGCGACGACGACGGTGGCGACGGTGGCGACGGTGGCGACGACGGTGGCGACGGCGACGCGCTCGACGTCGCGGCGCTCATGGAGGACGGTGACGCCGACGCTTCCGGCGACGACGCCGAGGCCGAGGGCAACGCGGCCGACGAGGCCGGCGAGGGCGCGACCGAGATGACCGACCTCGAGGCGCAGGTCGCACCGGACACCGGCGGCGCCTGAACGCGAGCCGGCCGGCCGCAACCTGAGGCGGCCCCGATCGTTCACCTGGTATGGGCGATCGGCACACGCGGCGCCAGTTCGTGCGCCACGGCAGCGCGGCGGCGCTCGTTGCGGCGAGCGCGCCCGCGCTCCTGCTGACCTCGCCGGCCTCGGCGGCGCCGACGACCGCCGAGCTTCGCCGCCGGCTGCGCGGCACGCTGGTCACGCCGCGCGACCGCGGCTGGGACGCGGCGCGCGCCCTCTACAACCCGCGCCTCGAGGTCGCTCCGCGGGCGATCGCCTTCTGCGAATCCACCTCAGACGTCAGCCACGTCGTGCGCTTCGCGCGCTCACGCGGCTGGCCGGTGAGCGCGCGCGCGGGGCGCCACTCCTTCGCGGGCTATTCGAACGTCGCCGGCGGGATCGTCGCCGACCTGTCGCGGATCGATGCCGTTGAGCTCGATCGCGAGCGGCCGATCGTGCGCGTCGGCGGCGGCGCCAACGTGCTCGACGTCTTTCGCGACCTCGTCGTCGCGCACGGTCTCGTCGTCCCGGTCGGCACGTGCCCGACCGTGGGGATCGCCGGGCTGACGCTCGGCGGCGGCTTCGGGCGCGCGATGCGTCGCTACGGCGTCACCGCCGACAGCCTGCGCGCCGCCACGGTGGTGCTCGCCGACGGGCGCGTCGTACGCTGCTCGGAGGAGACTGGATCGGACCTCTTCTGGGCGCTGCGCGGCGGGGGCGCGGGCTACGCGATCGTCACCCAGATGCGCTTCGCCACCCGGCCCGGCAGCGAGCCGATCGCGTTCACGCTTTCCTATCCGTGGGCGCGGGCGGCGGCGGCGATCGACGCCTGGCAGCGGACGCTGCCGGAGGCCTCGTCGCGGCTGGCGTACGGGCGGCTGCGGGCGCTGCGCCGGCCCGACGGCGCGCTGACGCTGACCGTGTCGGGACACTGGCATGGCACCGAGCGCGCGCTCACCGACCTGCTCCTCCCGATGGTCCTCGCCGGACCGGCGCGCACGACCATGCGCCGGCGCACGGTCGTGGAGGCCGCCCTGCCCGACAGCGTTCAGCTGCGTGAGGACGGGCCCGTCGTCGTCGACGCGCCGCAGTTCCCCAACTACCAGCGCTCGGCGTTCTTCGACGCGCTCCTGCCGCCGCACGCGATCGCCGCGCTCGTCGCGCAGATCGAGCGCTGGCCGGGTGTCGGCGGCGACGGGCACGAGGGCGGCGTCCAGCTCGACGCGCTGGGAGCCGCCGTCAACCGTCGGCGGCCGGGCGCGACGGCGTTCGTCCATCGCCGCCAGCGGATGCACTGCGCCTACCTGAGCTTCTGGGGAGAGACGGACCCGCCGGCGATGGCGGCCGCCTGCACGCAGTGGACGCGCGACGCCGAGACTGCGCTGCGCCCGCACGCCTCCGGCTTTGCCTTCCAGAACTACATCGATCCCGAGCTCGGCGGCTGGGAGCACGCCTACTACGGTGCCAACCTCGCTCGCCTGCGGGCGGTGAAGCGCCGCTATGACAGCGCCGGCCGGCTGGACTTCGCGCAGGGCGTGACTCGCTGAGTACACGGCGTCCGAAGCTCGGTGTCTCCCCGAACGCGCGCTCGTTCGCGGTGGTCGTGTCGAGTTTGGCTGTGGGGTGCCCGCCCGCTGGAAGCCTGGCGCGTTTCTGTTCGCTACGAACATCTACCCGCCAGGCTTCCGCGGGGCGAGGCGCGCAGAGCGAGTTCACCGTCGACCCTCAGATCCAGTCTGGGCATCCAGGCTCCGCAGAGAACGTCGGACTGTGTACTAGCGTCAAGGTCGATGCGCGCCATCGACGTCTTCCACGAAGGTCTCGAACACGTCATCTGCGCCTGGCAGGTCGACGACGTGATCGTCGATCCCGGGCCGGAGTCGACCTCCGACACGCTGCTCGACGCACTCGGCGACGAGGAGCCGCGGGCGCTGCTGTTGACGCACATCCACTTCGATCACGCCGGCGCGGCCGGGGCGCTCGTGCGCCGCTGGCCGCAACTCGAGGTCTGGGTCCACGAGCGCGGCGCGCGCCACCTCGCCGACCCGACGCGCCTCGTCGCCTCGGCCAAGCGGCTCTACGGCGAGGACTTCGACCGCCTGTGGGGAGAGGTCGTGCCGATCCCGCAGCGCAACCTGCGCGTGCTGCGTGGGGGCGAGTCGCTCGAGGGCTGGGATGTCGCCTACACGCCCGGCCACGCCTCGCATCATGTGAGTTACCGACACGCGGATTCAGGCTGGGTCTTCGCCGGCGACATCGCCGGCGTGCGCCTGCCGCCGGGCGACCTGCTCCTGCCGCCAACCCCGCCGCCGGATTTCGACCTCGGCGCCTGGCGGGATTCGATTGCCACGATCGAGGCCTGGGAGCCGCAGACCCTGGCGATCACGCACTTCGGTGACTACCGCGACGTTGCCGAGCATCTCGACCGGCTGCGTGAGGCGCTCGCGCGCTACAGCGAGCTGGCGGCGACCACCGATCGCGAGGGGTATGCCGCCGCGCTGCAGGCCGAGATCGACGCGACGCTGGAGCCCGCAGACGCCGCCGCCTTCGCCCAGGCGATGCCGCCCGAGGACCAGTGGCTGGGCATCGATCGCTACCGCACCCGCAAGCGCGAGAGTGGCGCCGCCGGATGAGCGCTTCTACCATGGCGGGTCGATGAGCCAGACGATCGAAAAGCCGCGCACGGGTCCGCCCGGGGGCGCGCTCGGCGGGCACTGGCGCGTGATCGTCCGCAACGACGACCACAACACGTTCGACGGCGTCGCGCATGCGCTCGCGCGATACATCCCCGGCATCACCGTCGACGGCGGCTACCAGATCGCCGACACGATCCATCGCAGCGGGCTGGCGATCGTGTGGACCGGTCACCGTGAGGCCGCCGAGCTGTACTGGGACCAGCTGCAGGGCGCGGGCCTGACGATGGCCCCGCTCGAGCAGGGTTGACGACCCGACCGCAGGGGTGAGCGTCGTCGCAGGGCAGGTGCGGCGCCGGGCCCGCGGTGTGGGAGGCTGTGAGACACGGTGACCGAGGGCGCCAGCACCAACGCCGGTCGGGCCGACCGTGAACGCACGCTGCTGCGCGCCTACCACGTCGGCGGCGACACGCGCGCCCGCGACGCGCTGGCCGAGGAGATGGTGCCCCTGGCGCGCGCGCTGGCCGGGCGCTACAGCGGCCGAGGGGAGCCGATCGACGATCTCGTGCAGGTCGCCTGCGTCGGGATCATGAAGGCGATCGAGGGCTTCGACCTCGAGCGCGAGGTGCGCTTCAGCTCCTACGCGACGCCGACCGTGCTCGGGGAGATCAAGCGCCACTTCCGCGACAAGACGTGGGCGATGCGGGTGCCGCGCGGGATGCAGGAGCTGCAGATCCGGCTCGCCAAGGCACGCGACGAGCTGACGACGCAGCTGGGCCGCTCGCCGACCGTGCAGGAGCTCGCCGACACCGTCGACGAGCCGTTTGAGGAGGTGCTG
Source organism: Solirubrobacterales bacterium (assembly GCA_038258125.1). Classification (GTDB taxonomy): domain Bacteria; phylum Actinomycetota; class Thermoleophilia; order Solirubrobacterales; family Solirubrobacteraceae; genus CADCVQ01. Next base: position 501 of record JBBSQG010000272.1, on the reverse strand, counting down.
CTGACGATCCAGAGCCAGGAGGCGCGCCGCACGCGCTCGCTCGACGAGCCAACCGGCGAGGACGTCACGCTGGCCGACTCGATCGGCTCCCGCGACCCGGAGATCGGTCGCGCCGAGATGCGCGTCCTGCTCGACGACGCGTTCGACATCCTGTCCGAGCGCGACCGCGAGGTCCTGCGGCTGCGCTTCGCCGACGACCTGACCCAGACGGAGATCTCGCGCGTCGTCGGCGTCTCGCAGATGCAGGTCTCGCGGATCATCCGCCAGGCATTGCGGGCGCTGCGGGCCGAGATCGATCGCGGCGAACGCAGCGACGCCGCCTAGACGGGCACGGACTGCGGGCGGCGGGCGGATGGCGCGGCGGTCACAACTTCGCCGCAAGCGCTAAGGACGGTCATGGACGCCGCACCAGACGAGCGCAGCGACGAGCAGCTGCTGGCGGCCGCGCGCGACGAGCCCGAGGCAGTCGCACTCTTCTACCGCCGTCACGTACGGGCGCTG
>JBBSQG010000271.1:0-4862 GCA_038258125.1 Solirubrobacterales bacterium | reverse complement strand
GCGTCCCTGACCGGGCACGTCGTCTTCAGCACCCTCCACACCAACGACGCCCCCTCGGCCGTGACCCGGAGACCGTACGGCTGTTCATGGAGCTGCTCGCGCGGCAGGTGCGCGGCGAGGAGGTCGCCGGCGGCACGACGATCCAGTGGGACTTCAAGGACGCCGACCCGTGGTACCTGCTCATCAACGGGCCCCACGACAAGCAGGCGATCCAGGGCCGCGTCGCCAAGCCGACCGTGCGCCTGAAGCTGCGCTACGACGACTTCGGCGACCTCGTCGCCGAGCGAGCGAACCCCAATCTGCTCGTCCTGCGCGGGCGCATGCGGCCGTGGGGCGACCCGCGCGTGCTGCTCAAGCTCCAGCGCCTCTTTCACTGAAGCCACGGACGACGCGATGCGCGATCGGCGGACCGTCCTGCTCCCGCTCGTCCTCGTCGTCGTCACGGCGCTGGGCCTGCTCGCCTACGCGACCGGCGCCTTCGACGGCCTCGAGCGCGACACGATCAACCAGCGCTTCGCGGTACGCGGCGAGCGGACGCCGCCCAAGGACCTCGTCGTCGTGCAGATCGACGACAAGACGTTCGGCGCGCTGCACCTGCAGTGGCCGTTTCCGCGCTCGGTCCATGCGCGGGCGATCGACCGCATCGCCGCCGATCGCCCGAAGGTCATCGCCTACGACATCCAGTTCTCCGAGCGCAGCGCGCCGCGGCTCGTGCAGCTCGCCTCCAGCGGCACGGCGGCGATCCTCAAGCTCACCCCGCCCAAGGCGCGCCGCGCGCTGACGCGGATCGGGGACGAGGACGACCTCGATCTCGTCAACGCGATCCTCGACAGCGACGGGCGGACCGTCCTGTCGTTCACCGAGACCGACGACAACGGCCGGGTGAACTTCCTCGACGGCGGGCCCGAACCGCTGCGCGAGATCGACGCCCAGCCGGGCAGCGGGATCTTCCCGTCGGACCCCGGCGGCGTGATCCGCCGTGTCGAGCACTCGATCGACGGCCTGAAGTCGCTGCCGGTGGCGGCCGTCGAAGTCGCCGAGCAGCGGCGCGTCGCTGCGGCCGACATCCCCGTCGGTGGCGCGTGGATCGACTTCTACGGCGGCCCCGAGACGCTGCGCACGGTCTCCTTCTCCGATGTCACGCAGGACAGGCTGCCGCGCGGCTACTTCCGCGACAAGCTCGTCGTCGTGGGCCCGTCCGCGCCGACGCTGCAGGACCTGCACCCGACCTCGACGACGGGCTCCGACGTGCCGATGGCCGGCGGCGAGATCCACGCGACGGCGATCGACACGATTCGCCGCGGCCTGCCGCTGCGCTCGGTGCCCGGCTGGGTGAACGTCCTGCTGATCGTGCTCGCCGGCGCCATCACGCCGCTGCTGAGCCTGCGCCTGCCCGCGCTCGCCGCGCTGGCGATCGCGCTCGCCGCGGCCGCGCTGTACGCCGGCGCGGCGTTCGTCCTCTTCGGCCAGGGTCACGTCGTCGCGCTCACCTACCCGCTGCTGACGCTCGCCGTCAGCGCCGTGGCGACGCTCGCGATCCACTACCTGACCGTCGCGTTCGAGCGTGCGCGGACGCGCGACATGTTCGCCCGCTTCGTTCCCGAGGACGTCGTCGGCGAGGTCCTCAAGCAGGCCGGCGGCGCGCGACTGGGGGGTGTCGGACGCACGGCGACGGTGATGTTCAGCGATATGCGGGGCTTCACGAGCTTCGCCGAGACACTCCCGCCCGAGCGCGTCATCACGATCCTCAACCGCTACCTGACGACGATGGTCGACGATGCGATCGACCCGCACGGAGGGACGCTCGTGGCCTACATGGGCGACGGGATCATGGCCGTCTTCGGCGCCCCACTGGACAGCGCCGACCACGCCGATCGCGCACTCGCCGCTGCCCGCGCCAAGCTCGTCGCGCTCGAGCGCTTCAACGGCTGGCTGCACACCGAGATGGGCTTCGACACCTCCTTCCGCATGGGCATCGGGCTGAACACCGGGCCGGTGACCTCCGGCAACGTCGGCTCGCTGAAGCACATGGCCTACACGACGATCGGCGACACGACGAACACCGCCGCCCGGCTGGAGGCGATGACGAAGACGACGCCCTACATGCTGCTCATGAGCGACGCCACGCGCGCCGCGCTGAGCGCCGAGCCCGACGACCTCGTCTACGTCGAGGAGGTGGCGGTCCGTGGTCGCGCGCAGACGGTGAAGCTGTGGTCGGTGACGGCCTCGGCCGGCCCGGCGCAGGCGGGCGTGTCCTTTCAGTCACGCTGACGTCACCGCCGCGGAGTAACGTCCCGCCGACGATGTTGCGACAGGGCCCCATCTCGCGCTTCCTGCACGGCGCGATCGAATACGCCGCCGGGGTCCTGCTGATCGCCGCGCCGTTCCTGTTCGCCTTCGACGCGGGTGCCGCGATCGCCGTGTCGATCATCGCGGGCGTCGTCGTGCTCGTCGTGGCGGCGAGCACCGAGGGCCCAAGCTCGCTCATCAACTCCATCCCGGTGGCGATCCACATCCTGCTCGACTACGCGCTTGCGGTCGCGCTGATCACGTCGCCGTTTCTGTTCGGCTTCAGCGACGAGAGCGCGCCGACGGCGTTCTTCCTCGTCCTCGGCGTGGCGCATCTGCTCGTGACGATCGCGACGCGCTTCAAGCCCGCCGGTTGAGCCTCCGGGCGCCACGCTTGCCACCGGCGGCGGGTCATCGTCTACCCTTGCGCCCGTGAAATTCGTCGACATCGTGTCGCGCTTCGGCGACGTCACCCTGCGCATCACGCCAGTCCGACACCCGTGGGACGTCGCTCTCGGCGCGGCCGCCTGGGACATGCAGCTCACCGGACCCGAGCTGGACTGCTCGAGCGTCTATGTCGAGGATTCCGAGGCGCCGCAGACGCTGATCGAGTTCTTCGCCGAGCTCGCCGCGGAGCACAAGGGCTGGGACGGCGAGAAGTCGTGGGCCTCGGCCGGCGGCGACGTCAAGCTCAGCGCGAGCCACGATCAGGTCAACACGACGCGCCTGAACGCGACGTTGACCGGCGGCGTCGTCCCACGCTGGAGCGTCTTCTCGGAGGTTCACGTCGACCCGTTTCGCTTCGACCGCGTCTACAAGAACCTCGAGCTCTACATCGAGGAGCTGCACGGCGACGAGCACGACGACGAGGCCGAGCCCGTGCGCCGCGACCCCCGCGCGATCGCGCGCGGCCCGATCAAGCGGATCGGGACCCCGGACCAGGAACAGCTGCCCCGGTAGCCAGCGCTGCGGTCGCGGTCGCCGGCAGGCGATCGAAGTCGCTGCGCGGTAGCACGCGATCCAGCGGTCGTGGCAGCCACCAGTTCCATCTGCCCAGGACCGCCATCGCGGCGGGCACGAGCACGAGCCGCACGATCGTCGCGTCGACGGCGATCGCGACCGCGGTGCCGAGGCCGATCTGCTGGATCGACGGCACACCGGTGGCGACGAACGTCGCGAAGACGGCGCACATGATGAGCGCCGCGCTCGTGATCGTGCGCGCGCTGCTGGCCAGCCCGCCGGCGACCGCCGCGCGCGTGTCGGCGCCTGCGCTGAAGCGCTCCTTGATGCGGCTGAGCAGGAACACCTCGTAGTCCATCGACAGGCCGAAGACGACCGCCAGCACGAGCGGCGGCGTGATCGTGTCGACGTGGCCGAGCGACTGAAAGCCGAACAGGCCGTCGACCCAGCCCCACTGGAAGACGGCGACGATGACGCCGTATGCCGCGCTGACCGACAGCAGGTTCATGAGCACGGCCTTCAGCGGCAGGATCGCCGAGCGCAACAGCACGAGCAGCACGACGTAGCTCAGCGCGAGCACGAAGAACACGATCAGCCAGAGCGAGCCCGACACCTTGCGGTTGAAATCCTTCAGCGCGGCCGTCGAGCCGCCGACGTCGAGCTGCAGCCGCTGCGCGGCAGCGGTCGCGGGCAGCGCGTCGCGCAGGCGCTGGACGAGCGCCTGAGCCTGCGGCGACTCGCCGTCGTAGCGCGGTATCGCGGTGACGAGGGCGGCGCGCCCGTCGTTTGAGGGCGCCGGCGCGGCAACGGACACGAGGCCGGCATCGCGCGCCAACGTGGCGCGCACCGCTCGCACGGCCGCGGCGTTGACGCCCGTGCCGATGGCGCCGTCGCGTGCGCGCGCCATGACGGTGATCGGTGCGCCCGCGCCGGGCCCACCCAGCGCAGCCGCGGCCTCGAAGCCGACGCGCGTCTCGTGCCCGGCGGGGAACTGGTCCAGCGCACCGTCGGCCGTCTGCATGCTCAGCGCGGGGATGCCGAGCGCGAGCAGCACGCTGCCGGCGGCGACGATCGCCACGACGGGACGGCGCATGACGCGTGCCGTCCAGCGTTCCCAGAAGGGCGCGTGCGGGACGCGCTGGCGAGCCCGCACGCGCGAACGCGCCGCCACGGCGAGCCGACCGAGCAGGCGACCGGGCTCGTGGGCGCGGCGGCCGAAGAGCGAGATCAGCGCCGGCAGCAGCGTCGACGCGGCCAAGACTGAGACCGCGACCACGAGCATCGCCCCGATCGCCATCGAGCGCAGGGCGGTCGTGTCGATCAGCAGCAGGCCGGCGAGTGAGGCGATCACGGTCAGCCCGCTGAACACGACGGCGATCCCCGATGTGGCGAGCGCGACCCCGCGTGCCTGCTCGGGCTCACGGCCGGCGGCGATCTCCTCGCGGTAGCGGGCGAGCACGAACAGCGAGTAGTCGACCGCGACGCCGATGCCGATCATCGAGGCCATGTTGGTGGTGAAGATCGACATCTCCATCGTGCGCGACAGCCAGAAGATGAGCGCGCCGGTGACGAGCACCGAGACGGCGCCGAGGGCGAGCGGCAGCATCGCGGCT
>JBBSQG010000270.1:0-4899 GCA_038258125.1 Solirubrobacterales bacterium | reverse complement strand
GGGAACAGGGCGGCGCAGGCCTCCTGCAGCTCGGCGGCGGTCTCGACGTCGACGTACGCCACGCGCTCGTCGCGCTGCAGGCCGACGTTCGCCGCGACGACGGTCACCGCGGCGCCGAGCGATGCGGCGGTCGTGGCGAGCGCGAAGCCCATCCGCCCCGACGAGCGATTGCCGACAAAGCGCACCGCGTCGATCGGCTCGCGCGTGCCGCCGGCGGTGACGAGCACGCGCAGGCCGACGAGGTCCGGCGACAGCGCGCCAGCAACCGAGCGGGTCAGCGCCTCGATCGCCTCCAGCAGCGCAGCCGGCTCGGGCAGCCGGCCCGCGCCCGCCTCACCGGCCGAGGCGAGCCGCCCAGTGCCGGGCTCGAGCACGACGGCGCCCCGCGCGCGCAGCGTCGCGACGTTCGACTGCGTCGCCGGGTGCTCCCACATGTGGCGGTTCATCGCGGGCGCGACGAGCAGCGGGCAGGTGGCCGCGAGCGCGGCGCTGGTCAGCAGGTTGTCGGCGAGCCCCGTGGCGAGCTTGGCGACGGTGTTCGCCGATGCCGGCGCGACGACGAGGATGTCGGCGTTGGCGACGAGCTCGAGGTGGCTGATCGGGTCGTGGTCGGGCAGCGGGTCGCCCGGGAAGGCGCCGCGCAACGGGTCCCGTTCGAAGTCCTCGACGAGCACCGGCGCGCCGGTCAGCGCGGCGAACGAGGCGGCGCCGACGAAGCGCTGCGCGGCCGGCGTCTGGATCGCGCGCACCGCATGCCCCGCCGCGGTGGCGAGGCGCACGAGCTCAAGCGCCTTGTAGGCGGCGATCCCACCGCTGACACCGAGCAGAATCCGCGCCATGGCGTGCGTCCGATCCGAACGGGCCTAGCGGTACTGGTACTTGATCTTCCCGGAGGCGACTTCCTCGAGCGCGATCGTGAGGTAGTTCTTGGAGCCGGTATCGACCATCGGGGGCGGGAACTCGTCGAACGTGCCCTCGCCGAGGTTGTGGTAGTAGGAGTTGATCTGACGCGCGCGCTTGGCCGCGACGACCACGGACGCGTAGTTGGAGTCGACGTTCTCGAGCAGGCGGTCGATGCGGGGGGAGATCATGCCCCTGAGGGTAGCGGGCTAGGCCGCGTCGGTCGTGGCGCGCACGATCTCGATCAGCGCCTCGACGGCGTCCTCGAGACGGTCGTTGACGACGACGTGCGCGAACTCGTCCTGCGCGGCGAGCTCGGCCTCCGCGGTCCGCAGCCGCGCCTCGATCTGCTCGGGCGCGTCGGTGCCGCGCCCGACGAGCCGCGCGCGCAGCGCGTCGACCGACGGCGGCGCGATGAAGACCTGGACCGCCTCGGGCATGTGCTCGCGCACCTGGCGCGCGCCCTGCAGCTCGATCTCGAGCACGACCGGCGCGCCGCTGGCGGTGCGCGTCTGAAGCTCCGAGCGCAGCGTGCCGTAGCGCGCCCCGGCGTAGTCGGCGTGCTCGACGAAGTCGCCGTCAGCGACGTGGCGCTCGAACTCCTCGGACCCCATGAAGTGGTAGTCCTCGCCCTGCGTCTCGCCCGTGCGCGGGCGCCGCGTCGTCGCCGAGACCGACAGCTGGAGCTCGGGCATGCGGGTGCGCAGCGAGCGGATCAGCGTGCCCTTGCCAACGCCCGACGGGCCGGTGATGACGACCGCGCGCGGCACGGGACTCGGTGACGAAGGCGGGTTAGCGGCGCAGGAGCCGGACGAGCTCGTTGCGCTGACGCTCAGACAGCCCGCCGATCGTCTTGCTCGGCGAGATGCGACATTGCGTGAGGACCTTGTTGACCTTGACGCGGCCGTACTTCGGAACGGCGAGCAGCATGTCGAAGACCTTCGCGGTCAGGATGAACTCGGGCGGGTCGAGCAGCAGCGTGTGGATCGAGTGCCGGCCGGCCTTCAGATCCTTCTTCAGCTTCGCGCGCCGCGTGCGGACGTCGTTGGCGCGGTTCAGCGCATCCAAGCGCTGCGTCAGGGAGCGCTCTGGTGCCGCCGATTGCTTCGTCGCGGTGTTCGGTGACGGCGGCATCAACGGCGCCGATACTTGCATCTTCACCACGGCGCCGCAAGCGCAATCTGCCGGATCGGCGCAATTCAGATCGACCTCAGGTTGAGGTTCAGAGGTCTTCACACTGGTTGACGGTGATTCCGCAATTTGCAGGGATTTCCGCGCGGCCGACATGCGCCTTGCGGCACAAGGCTCGCGCAGGTCCCCGCCCCGAGACCGGCCTCTCGGAGCTTCCACCGTAATCCGGTGCTTTGCGTCGATTCGGACCGGTGCAGGCTGGCTCAGGCCATCCGCAGGCGGTCGCGGTGCAGCTCCTGCAGCGAGCGCACCTCGGGCTCGCCGGTGCGCGCCGCCGAGATCCCGCGCGCTGCCGCGTGGGCGCCCGACAGCGTCGTGATGCAGGGAATCCCGCGCGCGACCGCGGCACGCCGGATCTCCCAGCCGTCGGCGCGCGCGCCCGAGCCGGTCGGCGTGTTGATGACGAGGTCGATCTCGCCGGCCTCGATGCGATCGACGACGTTCGGCGAGCCCTCGCCGACCTTCTTGAGCACGTCGTCGACGCGCACGCCCATGCCGCGGATCGCTTGCGCCGTGCCAGCGGTCGCGACGATGCGGAAGCCGAGGTCCTCCAGCCGCGAGGCGATCGCGTAGGCGCCGGACTTGTCGCCGTCGGTGACCGTGATGAAGACCGTGCCCTCGCTGGGCAGCAGCGAACCGGCCGCCGCCTGCGCCTTGGCGAACGCGGTCGGGAAGTCGTGCGCGACGCCCATCACCTCGCCGGTCGAGCGCATCTCCGGCGACAGCAGCGCGTCTGAGCCGGCAAAGCGATCGAACGGCAGGACCGCCTCCTTGACGCAGACATGTCCGCTCGGCATCGCCTCCGACGGCAGGCCGAGGTCCTCGATGCGTTCGCCGAGCATCAGCCGGCAGGCCATCTTCGCCAGCGGCACGCCGATCGCCTTGGAGACGAACGGCACCGTCCGCGACGCGCGCGGGTTGGCCTCGATGACGAACAGCCGGCCGTCGAGCGTCACGGCGTACTGGATGTTGATCAGGCCAACGGTGTTCAGGCCCAGCGCGATGCCGCGCGTGTGCTCGCGGATCTCGTCGAGCATCTCTGGGCCGAGCGAGTGCGGCGGTAGGACGCAGGCACTGTCGCCGGAGTGGATGCCGGCCTCCTCGACGTGCTGCATGATCCCGCCGATCCAGACCGACTCGCCGTCGCAGAGCGCGTCGACGTCGACCTCGATCGCGTTCTCCAGGAAGCGGTCGAGGAAGATCTCGCGCCGCGCGCCGTCCGCCGGCGCCGTGCGCTGCAGGTAGTCGGCGAGGTCCGCGCGCTCGTAGACGATCTCCATCGCGCGACCGCCGAGCACATAGGACGGGCGCACGAGCAGCGGGAAGCCAACCTGCTGCGAGGCCGCCAGCGCCTCCTCGACGCCGTGCGCGGTGGCATACGGCGGCGCCCTGAGGCCAAGCTCAGCGAGGAGCGCGCCGAAGCGGCCGCGGTCCTCGGCGAGGTCGATCGCATCGACGCTCGTGCCGAGGATCGGCACCCCCGCGTCCTGCAGGCCGGCGGCGAGCTTCAGCGGCGTCTGGCCGCCGAACTGCACGATCACCCCCTCGGGCCGCTCGATCTCCACCACGCCGAGCACGTCGTCGAGTGTCAGCGGCTCGAAGTACAGGCGATCGGAGGTGTCGTAGTCCGTCGAGACGGTCTCGGGATTGCAGTTGACCATCACCGCGTCGCGCCCGCTGGCACGGACGGTCATCGCGGCGTGCACGCAGCAGTAGTCGAACTCGATCCCCTGTCCGATCCGGTTCGGGCCGGCGCCGAGGATGACGACGCTCGGCCGCTCGCCGCGGCGCACCTCGTGCGGGCTGCTCGCGCCATCGGCCCCGCTGCCGAAGCGCTCCCAGCTGGAGTAGTAGTAAGGCGTCTCGGCGGCGAACTCGGCCGCGCAGGTGTCGACGGACTTATAGGTCCGCGTGCCGGCAAACGGCGCCTCGGGATCGGCGGCGAGCTGGGCCAGCTCGCGCAGGAACCACAGGTCGATCTTCGTGCGCCGCTCGATCTCCTCGGGGTCGGCGCCCGCGGTGAGGGCCGCCAGCAGGACGTCGTAGCGGTCCGGGCCGGGCATCTCCAGGCGCGTGAGCAGCTCCTCCAGCGAGCCCTTGACCGACGGGATCGAGTCCAGCTCGCGGCTGCGCATCGCCTTTGCGAACGCCTGTTGAAACGTGCGCCCGATCGCCATCGCCTCGCCGACGGACTTCATGTGCGTGCTGAGCCGCTCGTCGACGCCGGAGAACTTCTCAAAGGCAAAGCGCGGCCACTTCACGACGACGTAGTCGATCGTCGGCTCGAAGGCGGCCGGAGTGCGCAGCGTGATGTCGTTGTCGATCTCCTCCAGCGCGTAGCCGACCGCCAGCCGGGCGGCGATCTTCGCGATCGGAAAGCCCGTCGCCTTGGAGGCCAGCGCCGAGGACCGAGAGACGCGCGGGTTCATCTCGATGACCATGATCTCCTCGGTCTCCGGGTTGACCGCGAACTGCACGTTGGAGCCGCCGGTCTCGACGCCGACCGCGCGGATGACCGTGAACGCCTGGTCGCGCAGCTGCTGGTAGAGGCGGTCGGTCAGCGTCTGCTGCGGCGCGACCGTGACGCTGTCGCCGGTGTGGACGCCCATCGGATCGATGTTCTCGATCGAGCAGATCACGACGACGTTGTCGTTGCGGTCGCGCATCAGCTCCAGCTCGAACTCGCCCCAGCCCAGCACCGATTCCTCCAGTAGGACCTGGCCGATCGGGCTCGCCGCGAGTCCCTCGGAAACGATCGAGCGCAGCTCCTCGGGGGTTCGGGGAGCGCCGCCGCCACGGCCGCCGAGG
>JBBSQG010000269.1:0-4901 GCA_038258125.1 Solirubrobacterales bacterium | reverse complement strand
CGCCGCGAGCTCGTGCCCGAAGCTCGGGTCAACGACTTCATCGACTTCTACCCGGCCGAGTGTGAAAACTGCTGGGCGGCGTTGCCCGAGGTGGCCGACCCGAACGCGAAGCGGTACCAGGTCATCGAGGTTCCTCCGATCCAGCCGCACACGTCGGAGTATCGGCGGCACGCCGTGACGTGCGCATGCTGCGGGCACAAGACACGCGCCGCCTACGACGAGGACACGATTCCCGCGTCGCCGTTTGGTCCGCGGCTGATGAGCATCGTCGCGTTGCTGACCGGCGTCTATCACGTGAGTCGGCGCAAGACGACCACGCTGCTCTCCGACCTCGTCGGCGTTCCGATCTCGCTCGGCGCCATCAGCTCGGTCGAGGCGCGCGTGTCAGACGCGGTCAAGCCTGGCGTCGACGAAGCATGGACGCGCGTCGAGGGCGCCGCGGTGAAGCACACCGACGGTACGAGCTGGCTCAAGGCCGGTACGTTGTTGGCGCTGTGGACGATCGCGACGACGGCGGCGACCGTGTTCAAGATCGTCACCGACGGCTCGCGCGCGACGCTCGCGCCGCTCTACGGCGCGCTGCGCGGCATCCTCGTCAGTGATCGCGCCACAGCGCTCGGCTTCTGGGCGATGGAGCGCCGCCAGATCTGCTGGGCGCACCTGCTACGCAAGGCCGTGTCGTTCAGCGAGCGGGATGGTCCGAGCGCGACGTTTGGCCGCGACCTGCTCAACTACATCGGCATCTTGTTCGAGTACTGGCACGACTACAAAGCCGGCAAGCTCGACTGCGCGACCTTCCGCGCGTGGATGGCGCCGGTGCGTGTGCAGGTCGAAGACCTGCTCGCGCGCGCGGTCGCGGCGAACATCGACCGGCTGTCGGGTTCGTGCGCCAACATTCTCGCGCACAAGCTCGCCCTCTGGACGTTCGTCGATCACGACGACGTCGAGCCGACCAACAATCACGCCGAGCGCGAACTTCGCGCCTTCGTGCTCTGGCGCAAGCGCTCCTTCGGCACGCAGAGCGACCGCGGCAATCTGTTCGCCGAGCGGCTGATGACCGTCGCCCACACCGCGCGCAAGCAAGGCAAGGATGTACTGGCCTTCCTCGCCGGCTGCTGCGAGGCGCAGGTCGCCGGCACCCGCGCGCCCTCGCTGTTCACGGCCTGATCTCGACTACGCCACCTTCGACAACGTCATCGGGAAGTAGCGCGTCAGGTGCCGCTGGCCTGCGCTACGCACGCGTCCGGAGCTCTTGAGCTGCAACATCGGCCGGTTCAGCGCGCGGGGTGTTTGACCGAGCTGTCTGGCGAACACGATCATGAGCTCGCCTGGGTTTGCGCGCACCGCTGCGTGGAGTTGCTCGGCGAGCCCAGCCACTTCGGTCGGCGGCCGCCGACGGCTCGTCGCCCGCCGGGTCGCCCGCGTGCTCGACGGTGCCGTCGCTGATGCGAAGGCGCGCTCGACGGCCGCGGTCGCCGCGCTCCGCTGTGCCGCGAGGTGCTCGCGCACCAGCTCCTCGATCTCGCTCTGCAAGTGCTCGATGCTTTTTGTGGTCATGCGCCGAAATCGCACGAGGCGATCACGCGCTCAACCCCACCCCTGAACGGTTACGTAACTTCCACTGCTCGGCTGCGTAGCACCCGCATGCATCCCCTCGAGCCGGCCCAGCCTGCGACCCAGACCGCCACGTTCGCGCTTGGTTGATTCTGGACCCCCGACGCCCGGTTCGGGTGTCACCCAGGAGTCGTCAGGACGCGCGTCGGCTACGCCGGCGGGGAGCATCGCGACCCGACCTATCACGACCTCGGCGATCACACCGAGGCGTTCCAGCTCGACTTCGATCCGACCGTGATCGCGTACGACGAGCTGCTCGCGATGTTCTGGTCGTCGCACAAGCCGGATCGCCCGAGCCACGGCCGGCAGTACATGGCCGCGGTGTTTGCCGAGCCTGGCGAGCAGGACTCACGTGCACGAGCCAGCGCCGGCCTGATCGCCGCGCGGCTCGGCCGTCCGCTGCAGACGCCGGTGATCGCGGGCGCGCGGTTCTACCTCGCCGAGGACTACCACCAGAAGTACTACCTCCGGCACCACCCGCTGATGATCGAGCTGATCAAGTACACGCCGCGACAGCTCGTCGACTCGACGCTCGCCGCGTGGCTCAACGGCTGGATCGGGACGCGGCAGCCCGAGAAGGCGGAAGCATTCCTGCGCACGCCTGATGTGAGCGCTCGCGCCCCGCGCTGAACGGTCAACTCGGCGGACACGGGGAACAGCATCACGCGTACGGGTGGCGCGACGCATGCACCACATTCGCCATGACATCAGACACCGAGGACGACGACATCGCGAAAATTGACGACACCAAGCTCGACGAGGAGCTCGACGCGGCAGCGCAGGGCGACACCTCGACGAGCGATGGTGGTCCCAACAACCAGGACGAGATCGACGCCATGGGCGAGGCCGCGGGCCTTCCCGACGATCCGGAGAAACCGTTCCGTGGCATCGACAAGGTCGACCGGCGCGACGAGAAGCGCTGGGAGCTCGACCCGAGCTCGAAGGATGCCGAGACCGGGATTTCGTAGCGCGAGCGCTGGTCGGGACTACCAGCGCGAGAGCTCAGCGATTGCCTACGGCGCGCTGAACGAACGGAGCAACGCGATCATGTCCGTACGATCTTGCCCCGACAGGTAGAACGGGTGCGGTGCATTCGCCCCACGCGCCTCATCAAGCAGGTTGTCGAGGGACGGAACCGTGTTGTCGTGCAGGAACACTGGCTTGCGATCGAGGTCGAGCAGCAGAGGGAGCGCAATGCCACGGATGTCGCCACGGATCGATGCGTTGACAACGACCATCTTGTCATCGAAGAAGACGCCCGGCGTATCCTGCACCGGATTCAACGGCGCCATTCGTTGGGCGAGAATGACGGGGTTGTCGCCCGGGAAGATGGTCTTCATGGGGATCAACATCGACGGAACGAACTTGGCCTGATCGACGTTGTGGCACGACGTGCAGTCCGTGCGGAACCGCTTCCGCGCGCGCTCGAGCGAGGCGCTATCTCCAGGCTTTCCGGCCGGCGCTGGAAGGCCATCCATGTACGCGTTCATGTCGAGTAGCTTCGTATTGTCGACCCGCACCCCGACGGGCGTCGCCTCCATTCCGGGCATACCGGTCGACGAGGTTCGTAGGGCGGGCTCGAGGGGAACACCGGTAGCCGTCAAGATGATCACGTAGTCGTTCACGATCTCGTCGCCCGCTGCTCCGCCGAGCGTGTGCAAGAACGCACGCCCGCCGGGCGTGGTGATGTTGCGCAGGTCGAGCAGCACCGTGTAGACGAGGTTGGAGAAGTTGTCGAGCTTGGCGATCGCGCCTTCGCTGCCATAGGGCGCCGACAGATCACCGCGGAACATCGGCGTGATGTGCATCGGTGCGCCGGTGCCGTCGGGTTGATCATCGAACATTCCGATCGGGTAGAACTGCGGGTTGTTGAAGTAGGCGTCGAACTCCGCCTCGGTCGAGGTCTCCGTGAGGCCTGTCGGGGCGCGGCCGATCGTCTTGCCCCCATTCGCTGTGAGCGCAAGCTGTGCGATCGGATAGAGCGCACGCGTGTTCGCTGCGATCGCGAACGTGGCGCCGACATTGAGCGAGTGCTGAGTGGGACCATCGACCTCGTGGCCGATCGAACCTCCGTTGGGTAGCTTGAACACCGAACCATCCGTGTTGCCGTGGCAGAACGCGCACGAGACGCCGACCTTGTCGCCGGCCATGATATCGATCGTGCCGTTGTTGTTGGTGTCGACAGCGACCACACCGATCACGGCGTTCGCGTTGATCAGCTTGACGGTCGTTGCTGGGTCGTTCAGCAGCGGTGCATTCGTCGGGGAGAGATCGGTTTGCAGCTCTGCCCCGATCGCCATCTTGGTCGGCGCATCGAGCTTGTCGATGTTCACGCTGTAGCCTGCCATCAGCGCCTGCTTCGGGGTGAATCCTGCCGCGACGATCCCCTGCGGCAGCTTGACCACGTCGGTCCAGAAGTTCTCGTCGCCGAAGGTTTCCATGCGGAACACAGCCTGTCCCGCCTGCGCATTTCCCCGTTCGTGTGGGAACTTGTTCATCTCCGCGCCGGGTGGCCCGTCAACACCCGGATCGGGACCGTCGGCCACCGGCGAAGCGTCGTCCCCACATCCGAGGAGACCGAGGGTCGCCGTGGTGAGCGCCGCAATGAGCGCCTTTTTGGACAATCTTCCGATCATGAGTTCCTCCGATTTTGTCTAGGGAGTTGCAAATAGGTCATTCCGAATACCCAACTGCAAAGGCGAGACCGGCAACTCTGTTCGCGCGTCCTTACGTAGTTCTACTCGGTGCGTGAGAGCACACCCACGAGTACGAAATGATGTCGCAACTTAGGCATACTGGTCGGATGCAGTTCATGCATCGGGTCAATGCGGTCTGGGCGTGGCTGCCGGCGTTTCGTGTCGTCGCGGAAACGGAGCGGTCAAGTCCCTTTTTTTGTGTGATTGCCTGAAGGGGGAAACATCGGGATTCGTCGTCGGTAATCGGTCAGGCCGCGGCGGCGTAGGTGGTGTCGAGCTTGGACATGTCGAGGTAGGTGCGGTCGCGCCAGATGCTCGTGGTCTGGAGTGCGACCGCGGTGATCAGACGCAGCGCGCTCTCGCGATCCGGGAAGGCTCCGATGGCGCGCGTGCGGCGTTTCACTTCGCCGTGGAGGCGCTCGAGTCCGTTCGTCGAGCGCAGTCGTAGCCAGTGCGCCTTCGGAAACGCGAAGTACGTCGTGGCATCCGCGAAGCCGCGCTCGAGGCAGGCGACGGCTTCCGGAAATTGTTTACCGAACTGAAGCTTAAATTCGCGCAGCTTGCGCTTGGCGGCGCTGAGCGAGTCCGCGT
>JBBSQG010000268.1:0-4913 GCA_038258125.1 Solirubrobacterales bacterium | reverse complement strand
TCTCGAGCATGAAGGCGAGCGCCTCGGCGTGCAGCGCGGGGGGTCGTGCTGGGCGGAGCGGTGATCGCCGCCCGCCACCGCAAGCAGGCGGCTGCCGCCGGCCGCGGCATGGAGGCGCCGCGAGCCGGACCACGACGCCGCCGCGCGGCTGGACGTCAGGCAGCAAGAGCTCGTAGGCGAGTCCGTCGTGGATCGGACTCGCATACTCTGCGATCCGCATGGCGGCCACCCGCACCCAGCTCTCACAGGCCTATCCGATCGGAAGCAGCGTCGACGCCGACGGCCGCCTGCAGCTCGGCGGCTGCGACGCCGTCGAGCTCGCACGCGAGTTCGGCACGCCCGCCTACATCGTCGTCGAGGACGACCTGCGCGCCCGCGCGCAGACGTTCGTCGAGGCCTTCCGCGCCCGCACGAAGAACTTCGACGTGCTGTTCGCCTCCAAGGCATTCCCGTGCACCGCCATCTACCGGGTGCTCGCCTCGGAGGGCATCTCCTGCGACGTCGCGTCCGGGGGCGAGCTCGCGCTCGCGCTGCGCGGGGGCTTCGATCCCAAGCGGATCTACATGCACGGCAACGCGAAGTCCGTCGACGAGCTGCGCTTCGCGCGCCAGTCGGGTGTCGGCCACGTCGTGATCGACAACGCCGATGAGATCGCGCGGTTGGAAGCGGTCGTCGGCGAGGGCGCGCCGCAGCCCGTGCTGCTGCGCGTCACGCCCGACGTGCGCGGCCGCACGAACGACAAGATCTCCACCGGCCAGGCCGACTCGAAGTTCGGCTTCTCGATGGCGGATGCGCCGGGGGCGATCGCGCGCGCCCAGGACTCAGCCCAGCTCGACCTCGTCGGCCTGCACATGCACATCGGCTCCCAACTGCTCGAATTGCAGCCGTTTCGCGACGCGATCGAGGCGATCGCCCTGCTTGGCGACTTCGGTACGTACAACCTCGGGGGCGGCCTCGGCGTGGCGTATACGAGCGAGCACGAGCCACCGCGGATCGCCGACTACGTCGCGGCGAAGGTCGACACCGTCAACCGTGTGTTCGGGCCCGGCAAGCGGATCCTCGACGAGCCCGGCCGCGCGCTCGTCGCCAACTCGACGGTGACGCTCTACACGGTCCAGAGCGTCAAGCGCAACGTCTCCACCTGGGTGGCGGTCGACGGCGGGATGTCCGACAACCTGCGCCCGATGCTCTACGGCTCGGTCTATGAGGCGCAGATCGCCGACCGCTTCGGCGGCGGCACAACGTCGCGGCTGACCGGCAAGCACTGCGAGTCCGGCGACGTGATCGTGCGCGACGTCGAGCTCGCCGATCCGCGCGTGGGCGACGTGATCGTCACGCCCGCGACGGGCGCCTACGGGCACGCGATGGCGAGCAACTACAACGGCGTCCCGCGACCGCCGGTGATCATCGTCTCCCAAGGCGATGCACGCGTCGTCGTGCGCCGTGAGACCTACGACGACCTCTTCGCTCGCGATGTCGACTGAGGCCGCGCCCTTCCGCATCGGGCTGCTCGGCCACGGGACCGTGGGCGGCGCGTTTGAGACGCTGCTCGCACAGCGCGCCGACCACGTCGCGGCGATCACCGGCCTGCGGCCGCAGGTCAGCGGCGTCCTGACCCGCTCGCGGGGAGACTTCGACGAGATCCTCAGCGGCTGCGACCTCGTCGTGGAGCTGATCGGCGGGATCGAACCCGCGCGCGAATACGTGCTGACAGCCATGCGGGCGGGCCGCCACGTCGTGACGGCGAACAAGCAGCTGCTCAGCCAGCACGGCGAGGAGCTGTGGGCCGTCGCGCGCGAGCACAGCGTGCAGTTGCGCTTCGAGGCGGCGGTGGCGGGCGTCGTGCCGGTCATCCGCGTCCTGCAGGAGTCGCTGGCGGGCGCGCACATCGACCGCGTGCACGGGATCGTCAACGGAACGACGAACTACATCCTCTCCGAGATGGCGCGCACGGGCTGCTCCTACGCCGACGCGCTCGCCGACGCCCAGCGCCTGGGCTACGCCGAGGCAGACCCGTCAGATGACGTCAACGGCCGCGATGCGGCCGCGAAGATGGCGATCATCGCGCGGCTGGCGTTCGACACGCCGGTCCACCTCGACCAGGTCACCTACGAGGGCATCGAGCAGATCACCGCCGACGACATGGAGTACGCCGACGAGCTCGGTCTCGGCCTGAAGCTGATCGGCACGGCCGAGCGGATCGACGGCAGGCTCGCGGTGCGCGTGCACCCGGCGTTCCTGTACTCCGGCCATCCGCTGGCCAGCGTCCACGGCCCGTTCAACGCGGTCACCGTCGAGTCCGAGGCGATCACCGAGATCACGATGTCCGGCCCCGGCGCCGGCGGACCGCAGACGGCGAGCGCGGTGCTCGGCGACGTCGTCAGCGCGATGATCCCGCCCGCCACGACGCCGGAGACGACGCAGGCGCTGGAGATCGTCGACGACGTCGAGTGCTCGTTCTACCTGCACATGGAGGTCGCCGACCGCCCCGGCGTGCTGGCCCAGGTCGCGCACGTGCTCGGCGACCACGGCGCCTCGATCAAGTCGGTGGTGCAGAAGGGCTTGGGGGAGCGGGCGCGGCTGGTCATGGTCGTCCACCCGGTGCTCGAGTCGCGGTTCTTCGCCGGCGTGGAGGAGATCGCCGGGCTGGACTTCCTGCGCTCCCCGCCGCGCGCGATCCGCGTCATCGACGAGCAGTTCGTGTAAGGAAGCGTTTGACGCTTCCCAAGTCAGGCGATGCTGCCGGAAAGCGGGGGACGCTGGCTCAGCGCGGCTGGGCGAAGGTGCGGCCGGCTCGCACGCGGTAGGCGCCGAACAGCAGCGTGAGCGCGCCGAGCCCGAGCACGAGGATGCTCCAGGGAACGGCCTCGCCCGAGTCGCCGCTGCCGGCGTCCAGCGAGAAGGACGGGGCGTTGGTGACCGCCATCGCGCTCGGCGCGACCTCGCTCGCCGGCACGGGCGGGGCACCAGGTCGCGATCGCAGACCTTCGACCGTGACCGCGAGCGCGGCGATGCCGCCCGCGGGTACGGTCGCATCGGCGATGTAGCGACCGGCGGGCAGGCCGCGAGCGTCGGGGTCTGCGGGGCGCGCGGCGACCTTGACCGTGCGGCCGGCGGCCTGGCCCCGCAGGGTCACGTAGACGCCGATCGAGCGCACGGCGGCCTGTGCCGTCTCCGGGACCGGAAGCTGCGCTGGGCCATTCTGCGACCACGCGATCCTGATCGGCGCGCCCGCGACGGCGTGCGTCAACAGCGCCGGACGCTCCAACGTGACCTGCGACGGGCTCTTGCCGGACGCCGGTGCGCACAGGCCCGCAAGCGTTGCCAGCGCGACGATCGGTGCGGCCCAGGCGCGGCGCATGCCGAGCACACTAGTGCCCATGAGCCCAGTTGCAAGCCCGCAGGCCCGAACGAACGCGCGACGAACAGGCCAGCGCGACGAGCGGCGGTCGCGCGGTGTTCGCTGGCGCGCGCCCAGGTGCGCGGGCCGCATCGCCACGCCGCGCCAGTAGGGTCACGCCCGATGCTCGGACTCATGGAGCGCTACCGCGAGCGCCTGCCCTTCGCCGCCGACGATCCGGTCGTCTCGCTCGGCGAGGGCGCGACGCCGCTCGTCCACGCGCCGCACCTCTCCGAACTCGTCGACGCCGAGGTCTGGCTCAAGCTCGAGGGCCTCAACCCGACCGGCTCGTTCAAGGACCGCGGCATGACCTGCGCCGTGAGCGCGGCCGTGCGCGAGGGCGCCAAGGCGGTCATCTGCGCGTCGACCGGCAACACCGCCGCCAGCGCCGCCGCGTACGCCGCGCGCGGCGGATTGACCTGCGCGGTGATCGTGCCGGAAGGGAAGATCGCCCAGGGCAAGCTCGCCCAGGCGCTCATGCACGGCGCGCGAGTGATCGCGCTGCGCGGCAACTTCGACCAGGCGCTGACGCTCGTGCGCGCGCTCACCGACCGCCAGCCGATCGCGCTCGTCAACTCCGTCAACGAGTTTCGCCTCGAGGGCCAGAAGACGGCCGCCTTCGAGATCATCGAGCAGCTCGGCGAGCTCGACGCGCTGTGCATCCCCGTCGGCAACGCGGGCAACATCACGGCCTACCACAAGGGTTTCGTCGAGCTTGACGCCACGCCGCGGCTGTTCGGCTTTCAGGCCGAGGGCGCGGCGCCGCTCGTGCTCGGCAAGCGCGTCGACCAGCCCGAGACGATCGCCAGCGCGATCCGGATCGGCAACCCGGCGCGCTGGGAGGAGGCGATGGCGGCGATGACCGCCACGCGGGGGATGGTGCGCGCGGTCTCAGACGGCGAGATCCTCGCCGCCTACCGGCTGCTCGCCGCGCGCGAGGGCGTCTTCTGTGAGCCCGCCAGCGCGGCCTCTGTCGCGGGTCTGCTGCGTTACGGCGCCGACGGCGCGCGCCGCGTCGCCTGCGTGCTGACCGGCCACGGGCTGAAGGACCCCGAGACCGCGCTGAACCAGGCCGGTGGGGTCATCCCCTGCGAGCCGACGCTGTCGGCCGTAGAGGAGGCCGTGCTCGGGTGACCGTCAAGCGCCGCCGGCTCGTTCGCGTGCCCGCGTCGTCGGCGAACCTCGGTCCCGGCTTCGACGCGTTTGCCGCCGCGCTCCAGCTGCACGTCGAGCTGGAGGTCATCGAGTCCGGCCGCTTCGCCGTCGAGACGAAGCTCGACATCGCGCGCGACCGCCGCAACCTCTGCGTGCGCGGCTTCGCGCGTCTGCACTCCCCCGACACGTTCACCTTCCGCATCCGCTCGTCGGTCCCGCTGTCGGGCGGGCTGGGCTCGAGCGCCGCGGCCTACACCGCCGGTGTGTTGGCCGCGGCGCACATGTTCGAGCTCCAGGAGGACCTGCTCGGCCACGTCACCGAGCTGGAGGGCCATCCCGACAACGCGGCCGCCGCGCT
>JBBSQG010000267.1:0-4917 GCA_038258125.1 Solirubrobacterales bacterium | reverse complement strand
CGTTCGCCGGCTTGACGTCGCGGTGCACGAGTCCATGCTCGTGGGCGGCGTCGAGCGCGCTGGCCACCTGGGAGACGATCGCCGCCACATGCGGCAGATCCATCGGGCCGCGATCGATGATCTTGCGCAGATTCGTGCCGGGTACGAAGCGCATCGCGAGGTACAGCACGCCGTCGGACTCGCCGCCGCGGTGGATCGGCACGATGTTCGGATGCTCGATCGAGGCCGCCAGGCGGCACTCGGTCTTGAAGCGCGCAACCGCGGTCTCGTTCTGCGTGTGCTCGGGCGCGATGATCTTGAGCGCGACCTCGCGGTCGAGGTCCGGGTCGATCGCCCTGTAGACGACGCCCATGCCGCCCCGCTCGTACACGCCCTCGATGCGGTAGCCCGCGAAGATCGAGCCGGGCTCGAGGTGCGATGTGGGGGGCTGGGGGACTTCGGCCAAGACGGTCACCTGCGCTGGGTTGCGGTGTCCTCGGTCAGCGTGGCTCACCAGGAGGGCGACCGGGTGGCGGGTCTGTTGCGCCTGAGTGCTGTTCGAGCGAGAGGCTGATCGTAGATCGCGGCGAGGGCCGCGCGCAAGCGGCTGCGGCGGCCCGCTCAGTCGGGCTGGAGCGCGCGCGAGCGCCGGGCGCTCGGCGACCCCGCGGAATCCTCGTAGCAGCCGCTGCCGTCAACCGCACACGTCTCGCCGGACGGTGCGATGGCGACCGGCGGGTTGGCTGCCCGCGCCTGGCGCAGCAGCTCGACGAGCTGCGCGGCCGGGTGCGCGCCCGAAGCGCCGATCGCCCGGTCGACGACGAAGAACGGGACGGCGCCGATCCCGAGCTGGGCCGCTGTCCGCTCGTCGTCGCGCACCTCGGCGGCGTAGCGATCGCCGCCGAGGACGGCGCACACGTCGTCCCGCGGCAGGCCGACCTCGAGCCCGAGGCGCTCGAGCGTCGCGCGATCGGAGATGAGCTCGCCCTCGGTCAGGTAGGCGCGCATGATGCGCTCCTTCATCGCGTCCTGGACGTCGTGCGCAGCGGCGAGGTGGATGAGGCGATGGGCGTCGAACGTGTTGCCGCCGCGGGCGCGGTCGAAGCGAAACTCGAGGCCGTCGGCAGCCGCGGTCTCGGTCATGCGGGCGTGCATCGCGAGCGCCTCGTCGCGCGTCATGCCGTACTTCTCGGCGAGGTGGGTCGCACCGTCATGCGGGCGTTCGGCCGGCGCGCCGGGGTCGAGCTCGAAGCTGCGCCACGTGACCGTCACCTCGTCGCGATGTTCGTAGCCGGCCAGCGCGGCTTCGAAGCGCCGCTTGCCGACGTAGCACCAGGGACAGGCGATGTCCGACCAGATCTCGACGTGCACGGCGACGCTCCTCTCCCGGAAGTTGCTCAGACAACCATATTCAGCGTAGCGCGGCTACGGAGGCATGGGCTTGCGGACTAGGGCGGCGGGGTAGCCGGGCTCCCATGGAATACGTGATCGGGGCGCTCGCCGGAATCCTCGTGGCGGGCCACCGGCAGATGGCCGAGGCGCACGCCGGCTCACGCGACCTTCCACGAGCAAAGCGTGCGCGAGCGCGAACAGGTCTAATGGGCCGCACATGACACTCTTCGGCTTGGCCTACGTGATCATCGGCGCATTCGTCGCCGCCGCGCAGAACTACTTCGCCCACCTCAGCACGCTGACCGGCGTCGCCGAGGCGGTCATCGCGATCCTCATCTGGCCGCTCGTGCTGCTCGGCATCGACATCCGCATCCGCTAGGAGGTTGTGGGCGATCACGCCGACCGCTCCGCCTGCCATCGGCGGAAGATCGCCAGTGCCTCGCTCGCCGGCTCGTGCGGCGCGGTCTCGGCGGCGATCCGGCCGAGCAGGTCGACCGTGCTGCGCATCTGCTCGACGTAGTTCGCGCAGCCGCGGCAGATGACGATGTGGCGTTCGATCTCGGCGCGGTCGCCGGCATCGAGCACGCCCTCGAGGTAGTCCGTCAGAACCTCGACGAGCTCGCGGCAGGTGACGCGATCGACGTCGGTGCCGCTCACGGGGTCCCTCCTTCGCTGAGATAGCGCTCCAGTCCGGCGCGCACCTTGCTGCGCGCGCGGTGCAGCATGATGCGCTGGTTTCCGTCGCTGATACCCAGCGCGGCGCAGACTTCTTCGGGCTCCCAACCCTCCACGTCGCGCAGCACGAGCACCTCGGCCTGGCGCGGCGGCAGCGTCTCGATCGCCGCATGCACCCGGGCGAGCGTTTCGCCGCTGAGCAGGCGCTCCTCGGGCAGCGCGCTCCAGTCGCCCGGCGCGGCGGCCCAGTGGCCGGCCCAGCGGTGTCCGTCGCCGCGGAAGCGGTCGGCGTCTACGGCGGCCTCCTCGTCCTCGTCGTCGCCGGCGAGGGCCGAGAACGGCGCGCTGCGGCGCTCGCGCACGGCGCGTGTCTTGGCCCGGTTGCTGAGGATCTGGAAGATCCACGTCTTCAGCGACGAGCGGCCCTCGAAGCGGTCGATCCCGTTGAGCACGGCCAGCCAGGTCTCCTGGACGACCTCCTCGGCGACGGCGCGGTCGCGCACGAACGTGCGAGCCAGGCGCAGCAGCGACGCCCCGTAGCGGGCGACGAGCTCGGCGAACGCGGCCTCCTCGCCGCGGCGCAGCGCGGCCACGAGTGCCCGCTCGTCGTTGTTGTCGGGCCGGCGCCCGGGGGGGATCGCGACTGGCTGCACGCGCGCAAGTCTCGCCTGACGTGGCGCGCGTTACAACCTCCGGGCCGGCGGTGCCGGGGGCCGATCTGGACATCGGTCGGCGGAGGGCGTAACGCCGGGCGCGGCCGGTGAGACGGCACAGGCGCGATGCGATCGATGGCGGAGTGATGGGGGAGCTTCGCGCGCCGCGCCTGACCTGCCGGGAGGTCGTCGAGCTCGTCTCGGACTACCTCGACGGTGCGCTCCCCGCGCGCGAGCACGCGCGGGTCGCCGCGCACCTGGATACCTGCCCGGAGTGCGCGGCCTACGTCGTGCAGCTGCGCGCGACGATCGGCGTACTCGGGCGCCTGCGCGACGAGGACGTCCCGCAGCCGATTCGTGCGCGCCTGGCGGCCGCGTTCGAAGGCTGGCGCGGTCGGCGCGGCTGACGGCGCCGTCCCGAGCGGCGGGAGCTAGGTCACACTCCGGGCGCCGCGGTCGTGAGAGGATCCCGTCGTGACGACACTCGGTCTCCGTGATCGCCCGTAGATCGCGTTCGTGGAGTAGCGCGACGTCGCGCCCAGCAGCTCGAGGTTCTCCTCGTAGTGGAAGGAGAACGCGGCGCTGCGGGCAGTCTCGATGGTGGCGCTCCGGCCGGTGACGCGACCTGTGTCCTTCGCAGGATGGCTAGCCGATGCTAGCCCGTGGCTAGCCAGCGCTAGCCACGGCTCAACAGACATGGGTACGTCACCCGCCGGCGCACCCTCGGCCGCGGGCGCGGGAGACCAGGCGGGCCCGGGCAGCGGCGGCACGCTGCGCGCGACCGCGAGCACCGCGTCGAGGTCGACGTGCGCGATCACCGCTTCGCCGAGCGCCGCGATCGGACGCCCGCGTGCGCACTTCTCGCTCCCCGCCGGCACGAGCCGGACACGGTGGTCAGCCCAGGACTCGATCCACGTCCGCCGCCGGGCGTTCGTCGAACACGTTCTCGCGGGCATCGAGGCGCTCCCGATCACCGAGCCGGTCGCGCGTGTCCACGCCGACATCTCGGCGGACCTCTCGGCCCGCGGAGAGGCAATCGGCGCGCATGACCTCTGGATCGCCACAACCGCGCTGGCGCACGGCCTCGGGGTCGCGACCCGCAACACCACGCACTTCCAGCGCATCGACAGCCTGCGCGTCGTCACGACCACGGCCTGACGCGCCGTCGGCGCAGACCATGCCCCGAAGCCGGAGTCCCGGCCGTCACCGGGGCGAGGTAGACCTCCGCCTCGTGGCACGCCAGCAGCGCGAGGGCGGCACGCGCGGCCGGATCGTCGGGCCGCCCGGATGTCCCGCTGAGGGCTTCGCAGCGCGGTCGCGCCAAACGTGCGAGGGTCCCGCCGTGATCCTCGGCGTCAACGCACCGCCGACCGGCTGGCACGACCCGGCCGCCTGCCTCGTCGCCGCCGACGGGACGCTGCTGGCCTTCTGCGAGGAGGAGCGCCTCAGTCGCGCCAAGCACGCCGAGCGCAGCGGCCCGCTGCGGGCCGTACAGCACTGCCTGCGCCAGGCAGGCGCCGCGCCCGGCGACATCGAGCTCGTCGCGGTCGGCTGGGACGTCCCGCTCGCCGCGCCGCTGTACGGCGTGCAGTGGCGCCTGGAGGACACGCCGGCCTGGCTGGAGCGCTGCCTCGGTCTGAGGTTCACGGCGCAGGACATGCCCGAGGTGCGCTTCGTCGGCCACCATCTCGCGCACGCGACGATCGCCTTCCAGGCGTCGGACTTCGAGACCGCCGCGGTGCTCGTCATCGACGGCAACGGCGACGACGAGTCGATCTCGATCTACCGCGCCCAGCGCGACCGCCCGCTCGTGCGCCGACGCGTCTGGCCGCGCTCGCACTCGCTCGGCTACCTCTACGACGCCGCCTGCCGCTTCGTCGGCTTCGGGCCGCTGCAGGCGGGCAAGCTCATGGGACTGTCGGCGTACGGCCGCGCGGCGGGCAGTGAGTCCTGGGAGCTGCTGCCCGGCGGCGAGCCGGCCGCGCCGACCGGGATTGACGACGGCGACGGCTTCAACCGCTACCTGCACGCCTGGACGGCGCAGATCGACCGCCTCGCCGGCGGACGGCGCGTTGGCCGCGCTCGCGGCGAGCTGCAGCTCGACCCGCTCGCCGTGCAGGTCGCGGTCAGCGCGCAGGAGGCCGTCGAGCGCGCCGTCGTCGGGCTCGCCGCGCTGGCCCGCGAGCTCACCGGCACCGAGAATCTCTGCCTGGCCGGT
>JBBSQG010000266.1:0-4938 GCA_038258125.1 Solirubrobacterales bacterium | reverse complement strand
TGGACGCCCCCGGCGTCTCGGCGGCTGCGTAGGGGGCGCTGGTATCCCGGGGTGTCCCGCCCGCCGGCGCGACGATAGTGAGTGTGGCGGCGGTCGCCGCGAGCGCGGCGACGGTGTGGCGAAGTCGCATGTCGTCCTCCTGGTGGTCGGGGCGTTTGGCTCTTCAACCGGCCGCGGCGGGGCGACTTACGGCGACCGCGAGAAATTCTTTTCGCGGTCGCCGTAAGTCCAGCGCGGCCCGGCGGTTGGACGAGCACAAGGGCGACCCGCCGGGACGCCGTGTCACGAGGAGAACCTCAGATGCTCGCCACCATCCGCCGCAACGCCATCGCCGCCGTCGTCACCGCCGCATCGCTCGCCGTGATCGCTGCCCCCGCCTCCGCGGCGGGGATCCAGCACCAGATCGATCCGGTCTACACGTCCACGCCGTGTCCGGTCGACACGTCGCCGAACTACCCCTCGTGCGGGACGACCCCGATGGTCGCGATCAAGGTGCCGGCCCCGCGCTACGCGATCGCGCCGTGCAAGCACGACCCATCGCTGACGCCGGAGCAGTGCTACCCGCAGCCCCGCTGAGCTCCGCTGCCGCCCGAGGCGTCGCCCGGCCCGCCACAGAGCCGGGCGATCGCCTCGCGGCCTCTGCCGTGATCGGCCCCGACCATCCAGTGGCCCGTCACAGCTCAGACGGTGCGCCGAGTGCGGCTAGCAGCGTCAGAATTACCTGCGCCGGTTGCGCGTGCCGCCACGCAGGATGCTCCAGTCCAGGCGCGGCGGGCTTTCGCCGCGTCGCCACCCGCGCGTCGGGTACATCGGCGACGGTCGACGAGGGAGCCGGACCGCAGCCCGGCTGCGGTCGCTGATCACCGGGGCTGTAGGAGAAGCACTCACGCGAGGTCGTCCGCATCGTGCTGGATTGCGTGAAACCAGCACTGCTGCAGCGGGCCGCCTTGCCCGGCGCGGAGCGGAGCGGTGCGGAGAAGACGCCGCTCCTACCCTCTTCTTCTTCTCCGCCGTGTCTAGCAGTGTCTAGCCGGGGGCTAGACATCGCTAGACACACGTCACTAGCAGGTGGTCGGGGGGTCGAGCGAGTCGAGTGTCGCAGCGGACGAAAAGCAGCACCCGTCCGGCGGCGATGAGCGGCTGCTCCTACTCGCGCGATCCAGCAGTCTTGCGAACTGAGGGGCGCACCTCGCGTGCTGGCGGTGGCTGGACCGGAAGTCCGCGGGGAAAGGGCCCTTTCGTGCGCAGAGCCGCTCGTGCTTCCCGGGCCAGCCTGAGCCGCGGGTCAGGATCCCGGCTATCGCGCCAAGCAGGTCGAGCGGACGTTCTCAGCGGGCCCATTTTGCCCCTCGGGACACGGACCCAAGCACGGGCTCCAAGACGAGTCACGAGTGCACTAGCGTCCTCGGCGCGCATGAGCCTGGTCGATGCCATTCCCACCGATCCGAGCGCCGACGCGCTCTACGACGCGTTCACCGACTGGACGGAGCGGCAGGGGTTGAGCCTGTACCAGCACCAGGAGGAGGCGGCGATCGAGCTGTTCAGCGGCGCCAACGTCGTGCTCGCCACGCCGACCGGCTCCGGCAAGTCGCGTGTCGCGGTCGCCGCGCACTTCGCGGCGCTGGCCGAGCGCCGCGTCAGCTTCTACACGGCGCCGATCAAGGCGCTCGTCTCGGAGAAGTTCTTCGCGCTGTGCACGATCTTCGGGGCGCGGAACGTGGGGATGCTGACCGGCGACGCCTCGGTCAACCCCGGCGCGCCGATCATCTGCTGCACGGCCGAGGTGCTGGCGAACATCGCGCTGCGCGAGGGCGCCGGCGCGGACGTCGGCCAGGTCGTCATGGATGAGTTTCACTACTACGCCGACGGCCAGCGCGGCTGGGCGTGGCAGGTGCCGCTGCTGACCCTGCCCGGCGCGCAGTTCCTGCTCATGTCCGCCACGCTGGGCGACGTCAGCGAGATCGCCGATGACCTGACCCGCAGGACGGGGCGCGAGACGGCGATCGTGGACGACGCCGAGCGGCCGGTGCCGCTCACGTTTGCCTGGTCGGTCGACCCGATCCACGAGCTGCTGGAGCAGCTCGTCGCGGCCGATCAGGCGCCGATCTACGTCGTGCACTTCACGCAGGCCTCCGCGATGGAGCGCGCCCAGTCGCTGCTGTCGGCGAAGCTCTGCACGCGCGAGGAGCGCAACGCGATTGCCGACGCGCTCGGAGCGTTTCGCTTCACCGCCGGCTTCGGGCGCACGCTCTCCAAGCTCGTCCGCGGCGGGGTCGGGGTGCACCACGCGGGGATGCTCCCGCGCTACCGGCGCCTCGTCGAGCAGCTCGCGCAGACCGGCCTGCTGAAGGTGATCTGCGGCACCGACACGCTCGGCGTGGGCATCAACGTCCCGATCCGCACCGTCGTCTTCACGAGCCTGGCGAAGTTCGACGGCAGCCGCCACCGGATCCTCAAGGCGCGCGAGTTTCATCAGATCGCCGGACGCGCGGGACGCGCCGGCTTCGACACGCGCGGCTATGTCGTCGTGCAGGCGCCCGAGCATGTGATCGAGCGCACGCGTGCGCTGGCCAAGGCGGGCGACGATCCGAAGAAGCGCCGCAAGGTCCAGACCAAGAAGCCGGCCGACGGCGAGGTGAGCTGGACCGAGGAGACCTTCGAGCGCCTGAAGACCGCCGTGCCCGAGCCGCTCGTGTCGCGGATGCGGGTCAACCACGCGATGATCCTCAACGTCGTCAACCAGCCGGCCGACCCCGTCGAGACGATGCGCGCGCTGATGGAGGACAACCACGAGGACGAGCGCGGGCGCCGGCGCCTATTCGGGCAGGCGCAGGAGCTCGGCGACGAGCTCGTCGCCGCCGGCGTGCTCGAGTGGCTGGCCGCGCCTGACGACGATGGCCGCACGCTGCGGCTGGCCGTCGAGCTGCAGGCCGACTTCGCGCTCAACCAGCCGCTGGCGTCCTTCGCGCTGGAGGCGTTCGCGCTGCTCGACCCGGAGGCCGAGACCTACAGCCTGGATCTCCTCTCGGTCGTCGAGGCGATCCTCGACGACCCGTTCCCGGTGCTGATGGCGCAGGCGCACAAGGCGCGCGGCGAGGCGGTCGCCGAGATGAAGGCCGAGGGCATCCAGTACGACGAGCGCATGGAGCTGCTGGAGGAGGTCACCTATCCCAAGCCGCTCGGCGAGCCGCTGCTCGACGCGCTGCGGACCTACCGCGAGACCCATCCGTGGGTGCGCGAGTCTGACCTGTCGGCGAAGTCGGTCGTGCGCGACATGTACGAGTTCGGCCGCACGTTCACCGAGTTCGTCGCGTTCTACGGCCTGACCCGCTCGGAGGGCCTCGTGCTGCGCTACCTCTCAAGCGCCTACCGGGCACTTCGCCAGACGGTGCCCGAGGAGGTCAAGACCGACGAGCTCGACGAGATCATCGAGTGGCTCGGGGAGACCGTCCGCCAGACGGACTCGAGCCTGCTCGACGAGTGGGAGGCGCTCACCGACCCCGAGGCGGTCGCCCGCGTGGCCGCGGCCATGGCCGCGGGCGAGAAGTCACCGCCACCGCGGCCGATCACGGCGAACGTCCGCGCATTCAACGTCATGGTCCGCAACGCGATGTTCCAGAAGGTGCAGCTGGCGGCACGCGACGACGCCGCGGGGCTCGCCGGGCTGGAGGCCGCGGCCGCCGCGCTCACCGACGGGTCGGGCCGCGCCGCGCTGGGCACCGCGGCCTGGGAGGCCGCGCTGGGCGCCTACTGGGAGGAGTACGACGCGATCGACAGCGGCCCGAGCGGGCGCTCGCCGGAGCTGTTGATG
Organism: Solirubrobacterales bacterium; assembly: GCA_038258125.1. Classification (GTDB taxonomy): domain Bacteria; phylum Actinomycetota; class Thermoleophilia; order Solirubrobacterales; family Solirubrobacteraceae; genus CADCVQ01. The sequence goes on along the minus strand of JBBSQG010000266.1, from coordinate 1,127 downwards.
ATCGACCGCGATCCCTCCGGGGCCGCGGACGGAGCGCGCATCTGGACCGTGCGCCAGATCATCGCCGACCCCGACGATCACCACGACTTCGCGATCGTCGCGACCGTCGATCTCGACGCCTCCGACGCGGCCGGCGAGCCGGTCATCCGCACGACCTCCTTCGGCGCGGCTCAGATCGCGCCGTCCTGATGGTCGGCGCATAGACGGGTCGCCGAACGCGAGAGGTCCGGTCACCGTGCACAGATCGTCGGGCCTTGGCGAGTCATGCACGTCGTCGGTAGCCAACTCGACACGGCGTCCCTCAGGAGGGCAGATCGATGATTCGGCTTCCGAACCGGTCCCAACCGCGGCTACCGCGTCGCGCCCGTGATCCGGAAGCCCTCCGCGCGCAGCGCCGGGCAGACGATCCCGTGCGCGAAGCGGCGGCCGTAGAACTCGCCCTCGCTGACGAGCGTCTGCTCGCGGGTCAGCGCCTGCGTGGCGGACAGCAGCCGCAGGACGGAGTCGGTGAAGCGCACGTCGCGCAGCGGGCACGCGATCACGCCGTCCTCGATCAGGAACGTGCCGTCGCGGGTCATGCCGGTGAGCAGGGTCTCCTTGTCGCGCACGGTGTTGACGTACCACAGGCGGGTCACGTAGATCCCGCGCGACACGCCGGCGACGAGCTCGTCGATGTCCTTCGCCGTTCCGCCGGCCAGGACGAGGTTCGGGGGGGCGGGCCCGTAAGCACGACCGGGTACTCGCCGGGCTCGAGGTCGGCGACCGCCGCGCCGCCGACCTTGCCCGCCGCCCGCCGCGCGATGAGCTCGGCGTCCATCGCCGCCGCCGTCGCGGCCGTCGCCGAGGCGAAGCCGCTGCGCCCCGCGCGGTCGCGGCAGACGACCTTCATGAACGCGTCGGTCGCCGCCTCGTCGCGGCGCAGCCCCGTGCTCGACGCGATCGCCGTGCGGACGATCCCGGCGGTCCAGATGCCGAACGCCTCGAGCTCGTGCCCGGCGGCGATCGCGAACGTCGACCGCAGCGCCTCGCCCGCGGGGCCGGGATCCAGCCGCGCTGCGGCGTCGTCATGCAACGCGCCGGGTGGCGGGGCGATGGCGTGGGCATTCGGCGCCCGCGCCGCGGCTGAT
>JBBSQG010000265.1:0-4972 GCA_038258125.1 Solirubrobacterales bacterium | reverse complement strand
TAGGCGAAGTTCAGGTCGAGTACGAGCCGTGAGTCCTGCGTGCCGAGGTCAGCCCCCTTGATCGTGTCGAGCACGTAGCGCCCGGCACCGTAGGACTCGTCGCCGCTCGTCGCGTCGGCGAACGGGACGAACAGCCCGCCGCCATAGGCGTCGAGCCAGTAGAGGTCCAGCGACAGCGGCCCACCGGCGCCGTCCACGTGCGCGCGCCCGAACCTGACAAAGCGCATTGAGGCGCCGTCGCTCGACGGCAGCTGCAGCTCCTCGTGCGCGGCGGGCTCGACGGCGGCCAGCAGCCGCCAGCTCGGGTCGTAGTCCCACACGTGCGGGCCGCCGTGGCCGGCGCGCTCGTCGGCGGGCACCGGCGACTGCGGATGGGTCGCGTAGAGCCGGCGGCGCTCGGCGCACCAGCCCGTGTGCGCGGCACGAGGATCGGCGGTCGCTCGGACCTCGGCGTACAGCTCGGCGACCTGCCGGCGGGAGTCGAGCAGGTCGGCGATGGCGTAGTGATCGAGGGCCGTAATGGCTCGGACGCTACTGCCTGGCACGCTGGCGCCATCAGGCTGGCGCCGTCGCGCCGGGTCGCGCACTTTGGGTTCTCACTTCACGCGCAGGGCTGTAGCGCGGCGGGCCGGCGCCGCCTGCGCAGTTTCGTCACACGTGCGCGGCTGACTTGTCGCAACTGCGCGTTGTTTGGTCACGTTTCGGCGGCCAGCATCTGTGGCGATGGAGGGGTCATGTGAACTACGTGCCTGTGCGGCCGGTGAATCACACAACCCCCTGGACCGTGCGATAGCCAAGATCGCGCTGCGCCAGCACGGTGTCGTGGCAGGCTGGCAGCTCGCCGAGATCGGGCTGAGTCAGAACGCGTCCGGTAAGCGCGCGGCCAGGGGCCAGCTTCACCGCGTGTATCGCGGCGTGTTCGCGGTCGGGCACGCGCTGCTGACGCAGCGCGGCCGTTTCATGGCCGCGGTGCTCGCCTGCGGACCGGCAGCGCGGGCGTCGTACTACTGCGCGGGGGTGCTGCTCGAGCTCGGGCTCGGCGTGCGCCGGCTGATCGACGTCAGCACCCGTGGACAGCGCGGACGGACGCTGCCGGGCGTTCGCACGCACGGCGCGGCCAGCTTGACCGCCGCTGACGTCACCGTCATCGACAACATCCCCTGCACGACGCTCGCGCGCACCCTGCTCGACCTCGCCGAAGACGCCACCCAGCGCGAGGTCGAGCGCGCGTGCGACCGCGCCGAACAGGCACGCCTGCTCGACATGCGCGCGATCGACGATGTCCTCGCTCGCTCCAACGGACGCCGCGGCGCGAAGCTTCTGCGGGCCGTGCTCGCCGAGCACACCGTCGGCAGCACGCTGACCCGCAACGAGCTCGAGGAGGCCTTCCTGCAGATCGGCCGTGACGTCGGCCTGCCGCCCGACGCCGTCAACCAATGGATCGCGTTCCCCGACGGCTCCGGCGCCGAGGCCGACTTCCTCTGGCACGCCCAGCGTCTGATCGTCGAAGTCGACGGACGCGACCCGCACACGACGCGCCGCGCGTTCGAATCCGATCGGCTGCGCGATCAGCGCCTCATGCTGCTCGGCTGGCGCGTCGTGCGCTTCACCTGGCGCCAGGTGATGTTCGAGCCGGCCACCGTCGCGCACACGCTACGCGGGCTGCTGGTGGTCTAGCCCCGCTCAGGGCTCGAGGATGATCTTGCCGAGCTTGCCGCCGGCGGCGAAGCGCTCGTAGGCGGCGGCGACGTCGTCGAGCGCGAACGTCTCGGCGACCGGCACGCGCAGGGCACCGCGGGCGAAGCCCGGCAGCACCTCGCGCTCCAGCGTCCGCGCCGTCAGCGCCTTCTGCTCCAGCGGCCGGGCGCGCAGCGTCGAGGCCATGATGCGCCCGCGCTTGGCCATGAGGATGGCGAGGTTCAGCTCCGCCTTGGCGCCCGCCGCGATGCCGATCACGACGATCCGCCCGTTCGAGTTCAGCGCCTTGACGTTCGCGCCCAGGTTCGGCGCGCCGACAAGCTCGAGGATGACGTCGAACGGGCCGTGCTCCCCGAAGCCCTCGGGGTCGATGACCGCGTCGGCGCCGAGCTGGCCGACCGCCTCGCGCATATCGGGGTTGCGCACCGTCGCCGTGACATGGGCACCGAGCGAACGGGCGAGCTGGACGGCCGCGGTGCCGACGCCGCCCGCGGCGCCGTGGACGAGCAGCCGCTCTCCGGGCCGCAGCCCCGCCTGCGTGAAGAGCGCGTCGTGCGCGGTCGTGAAGACCTCGGGCAGGCCGCCGGCAGCGGGGAACGCCACCGCGTCCGGAACCGGCATGAGCTGGCGCTCGTGGACGACCGCGAGCTCGCCCTGCCCGCCGCCGCCGACGATCCCCATGACGCGGTCGCCCTCGGCGAAGCGCTGGGCGCCGTCGCCGAGCCCGGCGACCTCACCGGCGAGCTCGAGCCCCGGAATGTCCTGCGGCGAGCCGGGCGGCGCCGGATAGCGGCCGCGCAGCTGCATCTGGTCGGCGCCGTTGAGGCCGGCGGCGCGGACCCGGACGAGAACCTGGCCCGCGCCCGGCTCGGGATCGGGATGCTCCTCGACGAGAACCTCGCCGTCGCGGATCGTTGCGGCGCGCATCCCGCCCGAGTCTACCCGCGGTCAGCTCAGCTCAACGGGACGCCGTAGCTCGGGCAGCCGAGGCCGGAATCGACGTCGCCCGCCAGCGGACGGCCGGCCCAGCGCCCGCTCGGCATCGCCTTGACGAACTCGAGCGGGACCGCCGGATAGGCGCCGGAGCGCGACATCTCCTGGAGGATCGGCCAGTCCTTCGCTGTCCGCATCGCGGTGATCGCCTCGCGCACGCCGGCGTCGTCGCCGGAGCGGCGCGCGTCCGACCAGCGCTTGAACCAGCTGCAGGCGACGAGCTGCGAGCGGCGTAGATGCCCGCGCCGCTGGTTGGCGAGCTGGCGGCGCGCGATGCCGTACAGCCACAGGCGCCCTTGCGCCCCGGCCGGCACGTCGGCGGCGTCCTCGGGACGCGACGCGCCGGGCGGCGCGGGCGAGCAGGTCGCGCTCGGATTCGTCGGAGAGCTGCCGGAAGCGGATCTGGGCGCCATCGGCGATCACGAGCGTCGCTCGAAGTGTCGCGGCCTAGGACATCGCATGGTGGTCACTGCTGCGCACATGTCCGCCTCGCGCCCGAACGTTGCTGACGCCGTGAGCCGTCCCGCCCAACGTGCCGGTCCCGTAAGCTGAGTCGCGTGTCGACGCCCGCCGAGGCCTACCGGCTTCCCGGCATCTCCCCGAAGGCCTACGAGCATCCCGCCGATCGCGCGGCGACGGCCGCGCTCGGGTCGATCCCGATGCTCGACCTCGTCGTGCGCAAGCTGATCGAGTTCGGCTACGAGCGCGCCTACCGCCAGACCTACCTCGGCGCGTCGGTGCGGCTGGGCGACGACCAGCTGCCGGCGATCTGGACGCGCTACCGGCACGTGCTCGGCGTGCTCGACCTCTCCGAGGTCTACGACCTCTACCTGATGGCCGAGCCGAGCTTCAACGCGATGGCGATCGGCGCGGGCAAGCCGATCCTCGTGCTCAACAGCGGCACCGTCGCGCTGCTCGACGGCGACCAGCTCGAGGCGGTCATCGCGCACGAGGTCGCGCACATCATGTCCGACCACGTGCTCTACCGCACGGCGCTGAACATCCTGCTGCGGCTCACCGGCCAGCGCCTGCCGATGGTCGCCGGCCTGCCGTTGATGGCCGTCCAGCACGCGCTGCTGGAGTGGTCGCGCGCGACCGAGCTGACCTGCGACCGGGCGGCGGCGATCGTCACCCGCGACCCGCGCGCCGTCTGCAAGATGCTCATGACGATGTCGGCCGGCGCCAAGGCCGACGAGCTCAACCTCGACGCGTTCATGCGCCAGGCGATGGAGTACACCGAGACCGGCGAGGGCCTGGACCGCCTGCAGCGCCTGCTCACCGACCTGCGCCAGACGCACTCGCTGCCGGTCAAGCGCGTCCACGAGCTGCTGGCCTGGGTGCGGACCGGCGAGTATGACCGGATCGTCGGCGGCGACTACGTCAAGCGCGGCGAGGAGCGCCCCGCGCGCGAGGAGGCCGCCGACGCCGCGGCGCACTACTCCGAGCGCTTCAAGGACCTTTTCCGCGAGACGGGCGAGCACGTCAACAGCGCCGGCAAGCAGCTGTCGGACTGGCTGAAGAAGGTCTCAGACGACGACAAGCCCCCCAAGGGCGGGTCCTCCTCGGCCGAGTAGCGCTGGTGGAGCTCACGCCGGCCGAGATCCGCGTCCTTGGCTGCCTGCTGGAGAAGCAGCGCACGACGCCGGACACCTATCCCCTGTCGCTCAACGCGCTGCGAGCGGCGTGCAACCAGTCGACGAACCGCGACCCGGTCGTGGCATACGACGAGGCGACGATCCGTGACGCGGTGACGCGCCTGAGCCGCCGGCGCTGGGCACGGCTGGCCAGCGGTGCCAGCAGCCGGACGTCGAAGTACCGCCACCTGCTCGACGAGGCGCTGACGCGCGCGCCCGACGAGCTTGCCGTGCTGACCGTGCTCATGCTGCGCGGCGGCCAGACGCCGGGCGAGCTGAAGGGCCGCTGCGAGCGGCTGCATCCGTTCGACTCGCTCGCGGCGATCGAGGCGACGCTCGAGGCGCTGATCGCGCGCGACCTCGTGGCACAGCTCCCGCGCCGGCCGGGGCAGAAGGAGCAGCGCTACGTCCATCGCCTCAGCGACGACGATGCGTCGCCCGCGCCCGTGCCGGTATCGAGTGCTGCCTCGTCGTCCACGCCGGGCTGGGTGGCGGCACCATCGGCGCTGCCGGTCGAGCCCGACGGCGGTGGGACCGTCGTACCCGCCTACGCGCGGGCACCGGGCCGCGCGATGCCCGCCGCGCCGGAGGTCGCGCCGCGCGCCGAGCGTCCGCTCGCCGACCGTGTCGCGCGGCTGGAGGCCGAG
>JBBSQG010000264.1:0-4982 GCA_038258125.1 Solirubrobacterales bacterium | reverse complement strand
GACGATCGCGCCGCCGCCCGCGGCGGCTCCGCTGCTGGCCGCGCCGCCGCCCGCCGCACCGCCGATGCCGAGCAGCTTGAGCGCGGCGGTGAGCGGTCCCGGGCCGGGCGAGAGGGCGGCCAGGCCCTGGCGCACGCCGCGCAGCTGGGCGCGGTACTCCGTGCAGCCCGCGCAGTCGCGCAGGTGCTTGCGCGAGCGCCCGCTCGCGCGGACGCCGCGATCGAACGCATCGGCGAGGTCCGAGCGGATGTCGGCGCATGCCGTCTCGCGTGCCTCGACGGCCTCGACGAGGCCGATCCGGGCGCGCACGAGCAGCGACTTCACTGCCTGCAGGGAGACCCCGAGCGCCTCGGCCAGCTCGGTGTAGCTGAGGCCGTCCATCTCGCGCATGAGCAGCGCCGAGCGCTGCTGCTCGGGCAGGCGGCGGACGTCGGCGATCAGGCGCCGCAGGTCCTCGCGCCGCTCGGCCTCGATCGTGGGGTCGTGCAGCGGTCGGCGCGAGGTCTCGAACAGGTCGATCGCGGCTGGCACCGGCTTGCGCAGGTGGTCGATGCAGCGGTTGTGGGCGACGCGGTACAGCCAGGCGCGCAGCGACACCGGGCGGTCGCTTGCGCGCAACGACGAGTAAGCGCGCAGGAAGACGTCCTGCAGCGCGTCCTCGGCGTCCTGGCGCGAGCCGCCGAGCATCTGGCGGGCGTAGATGAACAGGCGCTGGCGGTAGCGGTCGTGGATGACGCTGAAGGCCGCATCGTTGCCGGCGCGGAACAGCGCGACGAGCTGTTCGTCGGAGCGCAGCCGCAGCAGGGGCGCCGTGACCGAGATCCGGTTGCGTGCGGCGGGTGCTCTGAGCGCTCCGGCCTCCATGTACGTCCCCGTGCACTGTAACCGTCAGATGGGGCGGAAGTTGTGCGGGTTGTGGGGGTGACGTCACAGAGGCGGTGGCCGTCGGCGGTGACGACCCGCCGAGACGACGTCAGGCATGCGTTCGCAGTGACGCCGCGACGACCACGAGGCCGATGCCGATCGCCTCCAGGACGCCCGGGATCTGGCCGAGCACGATCGCGCCGACGACCGCCGCCGTGGCCGGAAGCAGCGCGAGCAGCAGCGCGAAGCGGGCGCGCGGCAGACGGCGCATCGCGACCTGCTCGAGGCCGTACGGCACGACGCTCGAGGCGACGCCGACGGCCAGGCAGGCCGCCAGCAGCAGTGGGTCGACGATCGCCGGGACGGCGCTGGTGAGGAGTGCGGGCGCCAGCGCGAGGGCGCCGATCGCCATCGCCACGGCGAGCCCGTCCTGTGGACGCAGCCGCGGGTCGGCGGCGACGCGATGGCCCAGCACGATGTAGGCGGCCCACATCACCCCGGCCGCAACGGCGAGTCCGAAGCCGAGCGGGCTGCCCGCGATGTGGACGTCGGCGAGCGCGATCACGCCGGCCAGCGCCAGCGCCAGTGCGAGCACGTCGCGCCGCGTCCGCGAGCCGAGCGCGGCGACGGCGATCGGGCCGACGAACTCGATCGCCACGGCGGTGCCGAGCGGCAACCGGTCGATCGCGAGGTAGAAGGCGAGGTTCATCAGCGCAAGCGCGATCCCGACGGCCGCGACGAGCCGCAGCCGCGCCGCCGTCCAGTCGGTCTGCCAGGGCCGGCGCCAGGCGACGAGCACCACCGCCGCCGCGACGACGCGCAGCCAGGCGACGCCGGCCGCCGGGACCGAGGCGAAGAGCAGGACGGCGAGCGCCGCGCCGACGTACTGTGAGATGGCGCCGAGCACGAACAGCGCCTGCGCGGGGAGCCGGTCTGAGATCGCGGCGGGCGAGTGGCGCGTCATCGTCAGCAGGCTAGGCGCTGATTCACCACCGAGCAGATCGGCGTGTCACGTTGACGTGAGTGGGCAATCGCCGTTGGGATCGCCCAGCGGGTGGCCGTGCGCCGGCCGCACCGCCGCCGTCGATCTGCACACGATCTGCACACGATCCTCAACGCGCGCCCACCAGCCCGACCTAGCATGCGTCCCGTGGAGGGGGAACCGCCGACGACGATCGTCATCGTGGAGGATGAGCGCGTGATCGCCGATGCGCTCGCCGCGCGCCTGCGCGCCGAGGGCTTCGCCGTCGAGATCGCCCACGACGGCCCGCGCGGCGTCGAGCTGTGCGAGCGCGTCGCCCCCGATCTCGTCGTGCTCGACGTCATGCTGCCCGGCCTCGACGGCCATGAGGTCTGCCGCCGCATCCAGCGCGAGCGGCCGGTCCCGGTCCTCATGCTCACCGCGCTGGACGCGGAGACCGACCTGCTCGTCGGTCTCGGTGTCGGCGCCGACGACTACATGACCAAGCCGTTCAGTCAGCGCGAGCTCGTCGCGCGCGTGCGCGCGCTGCTGAGGCGAGTCCAGCGGGCCGCCGAGCACGGGTCGTCGCGGCCGATCATCTCCGGGCCGGTGGCGATCGATCCCGAGCGCCGCGAGGTGCGCCGCGACGGCGCGCTCGTGCATCTCACGCCGACCGAGTTCGACCTCGTCCACCGGCTCGCGCTGCGGCCCGGCGTCGTCTTCAGCCGCGAGCAGCTGCTGGAGGACGTCTGGGGCTATCCGGACGGGACGACCGGCGGACGGACCGTCGACTCGCACGTCGCCGCCGTGCGACGCAAGCTCGGCGCCGACGTCCTGCGCACCGTGCAGGGCATCGGCTACGCGTTCGGCAGTCCGGAGGCGGGGGCGTCGTGAGACCGCTGCAGTCGCTGCCCTCGCTGAAGCTCAAGCTCGGGATCGTCATCGTCGCCGCGGTCTGGGTCACTGCCGTGGCGACGATCGTCGCCGTCCGCTGGCTCGGCCTGCCGTCGATCGTCGGCGCCGGCGCCGGGATCGCGCTCGCGCTCGGCTGCGTGCAGCTGCTCGCGCGCGGCACGACGAAGCCACTGCGCGAGATGGCCGCGGTCGCCAGCGCGATGGCGCGCGGCGAGCACGGCCGCCAGGTCGCGGTGACGTCGACCGACGAGGTCGGCGAGCTCGCGCGCGCGTTCAACCGGATGACGGCCGAGCTGGCCGAGACCGATCGCCTGCGGCGCGATCTCGTGGCGAACGTCTCGCACGAGCTGCGCACCCCGATCGGGGCGCTGCAGGCCGTCTTGGAGAACGTCGTCGACGGTGTCAGCGAGCCGGACCCCGAGACCCTGCACACGATGCTCGCGCAGACCCGCCGCCTTGGCCGGCTCGTCGCGCAGCTGCTCGACCTCTCGCGCCTGGAGGCCGGCGAGCAGCCCTTTGACATGCGCCCGTTCGCGGTTGGCGAGGTGCTCGAGAACGCCGCTCGCGAGGCGCGCCTGCACGCGCCGCGGGACGTCGTCTTCTCGATCGACGCGCCCGCCGGGTTGCAGGTCCAGGGCGATCCGGAGCGTGTCCACCAGGTCGTGATGAACCTCGTCGAGAACGCGGTCCGCTTCTCGCCGCGGCCCGGTGAGGTCGCGCTGCGCGCGTCAGCGGCCGGGCGCGTCGTGACGGTCGAGGTCGACGACGAGGGGCCGGGCATCGCCGCGGAGGAGCTCGAACGCGTCTTCGAGCGCTTTCACCGCGGCGACGGGCGCAGCGGCGCGGGCAGTGGCGGGGCCGGGCTCGGCCTGGCGATCGCGCGCTGGATCGTCGACCTGCACGGCGGGACGATCCGCGCCGAGCGGCGCGAGCCGCACGGCAGCCACATGGTCGTCACGCTGCCGCAGGCAGGGAGATGAGCGCCGCAGGTCGCTTCACACTCGCCGCCCTCGGCGCCGGCGCGCTCGCCGCGATGCTGCTGCCGCGCGCGCCGGTCGGTCTCGGCGTCGTGCTCGTCGCCGTCGCGGTGGCGGGCGCCGCTACGCTCGCCGGCCGGCCGTCGCGGCCGGCTCGCTCGGCGCTGCTCGGCGGGCTCGCGCTGGCGCTCGCGGCTGCGGCGGCGATCCGTGACGCGGGCTGGGTGGTGGCCGGGGAGCTCGGGCTGGCGCTCGCGCTGGGCTCGCTGGCGATGAGCGCGCCGGGGACCTGGCGCGCGACGGCCCAAGGCGCCGTGGCCGTGCCGCTGCGATGGCGTTCGGGGCTGTGGCGCGTCGTCGCCGGCGCTGCCCGGGTCTTGCCGCAGGGGGCGTCGGGCCGGGCGTTCGTGCTCGGCCGCGGGGTGCTGCTGACCGGCGCGTTGCTGGTGATCTTCGGGGCCCTGTTCGCGACCGGCGACCGCGCCTTCGCGCAGGTCGCCGGCGACATCCTGCCCGACGGCGTGGCGCTCGGCGACCTCCCGCTGCGGCTGCTCGTGTTCGGGCTCGTCGTCTCGCTGGTGGGCGGTCTGGCGCAGGCGGCGGCGGTCGCCGACGAGCCGCTGCGCGAGCCGCTGCTGCGCCTCGGGCGCAGCGAGTGGCTGCTCGCGCTCGGCGCCCTGAACGCGCTCTTTGCGGCCTTCGTCGCCGTCCAGCTCGCGGTCCTGTTCGGCGGTGACGCGTACGTCCGCGACAGCGCCGGACTCACCTACGCCGAGTACGCGCGCTCGGGCTTCGCCCAGCTCGTCGTCGTGGCGGCGCTGACGCTGGCGGTCGTTGCCGGGGCGCTGCGCTGGGCGCGCACAGCGGGCGTGCGCGACGCCCGCATCCTGCGCGTTCTGCTGGCCGCGCTCTGCGTGCTCACGCTCGTCGTGCTCGCCTCGGCGCTGCACCGGCTCGGGCTCTACGAGCAGGCCTACGGCTTCACGCGCACGCGGCTGGCGGTGCACGCGCTGCTGCTCTTCGGCGGCGCGCTGCTCGTCCTCGTCCTGGGCGCGCTCGCCCGTGACCGGCGCGCCTGGCTGGCGCAGGCGACGGTCCTGCTCGGCGCGCTCGCGGCGCTCGCGTTCTGGGTCAGCGACCCGGACCGGCGGATCGCCGCGCACAACGTCGAGCGCTACGAGGCGACCGGCCGGATCGACATCGACTATCTCGGACACCTGAGCGCCGATGCGGTGCCGGTCCTGCAGCGGCTGCCCGCGTCACTG
>JBBSQG010000263.1:0-4986 GCA_038258125.1 Solirubrobacterales bacterium | reverse complement strand
GACGGCGGCTGGCCGCACGCGCAGCACCGCATCCTGCGCAACGCGACGCTCGACCGCTGGGAGGCGGCCGGCTGTCCCGGCCCGGGCAGGCGACCGGACGAGCTCGCGCCGCCGGCGACACTCGCCGAAGCCCGCGCGATCGCCGCCCGCATCCGCGAAGGCGGCGACGACGGCCTCGCCGGCGTGCGCGCGATCGGCCTGCGCCTCGATGCCCGCGACGGGCTCGCGCAGGTTTCCACGAATGTCGAGGACCACCGCGCCACGCCGCTCGCGCAGCTCGTCGCGGCGGTCGCTCGCCACGCATCGGTGGGCGGCTGCGAGCTCGTCGGGCTTGCGCCGCAGGCGGCGTTCGACGGTTTCCCCGACGACGTCCCGGTGCGCAACCGGCGCGCCATCGAAGACGTGCTGGCGGCGTGCTCATGACCCGCCCGCAGGCTGCGCACGGCAGCGTCTAAGCTCGTAGCAACCATGGCCCAGACCAAGAAGAAGCGCCGCAGCAAGCACCGCGGCAACGCGGCCGGCGTGATCGAGTCGCGCGGGCGCACCGGCCGGCCGCCGAGCGCCGCCGAGCGCAAGCTGACCGACAAGGAGCAGGCCGCCCGCAAGCGCCGCGAGCGGATGATGCGCGAGCCGACCTGGAAGTCGGCCTCCCAGCGCGCCGCGCTCGCCGCGCTCGTCTTCGGCGCGCTGCTCGTGCTCGCGTTCAGCACCCCGGTCACCAACGCGGTCGGGTTGACGGCATTCGTCTTTCTGTTCTACATCCCGCTCGGCTACTACACCGACCAGTTCATCTATCGTCGCCGCGTCAAGCAGGAGGCGACGAAGGCCGCCAAGCCGAAGGCGAAGGCGAAGACCGGCAAGTGATCGACGTCGCGATGCTCACCGTCGGGATGGTGCAGGAGAACTGCTTCATCGTGCGGGCGCAGGGCGGCGACCGGGCGGTCATCATCGACCCGGGGGAGGAGGCGCCGCGGTTGCTGGCGGCGCTGGAGGAGTGGAACGTCGAGCTTGAGGCGATCCTGCTCACGCACTGCCACTTCGACCACGTCGGCGCCGTCGCCCCGGTGGCCCGCGCGACCGGCGCGCCGGTCTACTGCCCGCAGCTCGAGGTGCCCGTCCTGCAGGACGTCATGGCCTTCGTTCCATGGCCCGGCTTCGGCCCCTACGAGTCATGGGATCCCGAGCACACGGTCGCCGGGGGCGAGACGCTCGAACTCGCCGGGCTGACGTTCGACGTGATCTTCACCCCCGGCCACAGCCCCGGCCACGTGACCTACGCCGTGCGCGAGGCGAGCGCGCTGTTCTCCGGCGACGTGCTGTTTGAGAGCTCCGTCGGCCGGATCGACCTGCCGGGCGGCGACGGGCCGACGCTGATGCGCTCGATCGCCACACTGCTGGAGCGCTTCGAGGACGAGACCGTCGTCCATCCCGGCCACATGGGCATCACGACGCTCGGCCGCGAGCGCGCCTCCAACCCATTTCTCACCCAGCTCGCGTGAGCGAGAAGCTGCGGGTTCCGCGCGGCACGTACGACGTGCTGCCCGACGACGCCGGCGCGCGCGTCGCCCTCGAGGCGATCGCCCGGCGGATCCTCGGCGGCGCCGGCTATGGGCGGATCGAGACGCCCTCCTTCGAGTACACCGACGTCTTCGCGCGCGGCGTCGGCGCCTCGACGGACATCGTCCAGAAGGAGATGTACACCTTCGACGACGGCGGCGGGCGTTCGGTGACGCTGCGCCCGGAGGGCACCGCGCCGGTCTGCCGCGCCTACGCCGAGCACGGCATGCACAAGCTGCCCCAGCCGGTGAAGCTCTGGTACCTGTCGAGCTTCTTTCGCCAGGAGAAGCCGCAGGCCGGCCGCTACCGCCAGTTCTGGCAGATCGGTGCCGAGGCGATCGGCTCCGACGATCCGGCCGTCGACGCGGAGATCATCGCCCTGCTCGCGGCGCTGCTCGCCGAGCTCGAGGTCGGCGGGCTGCGGCTGCGGATCGCCAGCCTCGGCACGCCGGCGACGCGGCAGGCATACCGCGAGCAGCTGCAGGACTACCTGCGCGCCAACGCCGAGCGCCTGTCGGGCGACGTCCGCGGGCGGATCGAGCTCAACCCGCTGCGCGCCTTCGATTCCGACCACCCGGGCACGCGCGAGGTGATGACCGGCGCGCCGCTGCTGCTCGACCAGCTCGACGCCGGCGACGCCGAGCACTTTGCCGAGGTGCGCGCGCTGCTGGACGCCGCCGAGGTGGATCACGAGGTCGACCCGACGCTCGTGCGCGGCCTGGACTACTACACGCGCACGGTCTTTGAGTTCACCTCCGACGCGCTTGGCGCCCAGAGCGGCGTCGCCGGCGGCGGGCGCTACGACGGCCTCGTCGAGATGCTCGGCGGGCCGGCCACGCCGGGCTGCGGCTTCGCGGCCGGGATCGAGCGGATGCTGCTCGCCTCCGGGCGGCTGCCGTCCGCAGCGGCGCCGGTCGACGTCTACGTCGCCTACGACGCGCCGGCGCAGCGCGCGAGCGCCTTCGCGATCGTCGACGAGGCGCGCCGCGCGCGCCTCAACGCGCAGATCGAGCTCGCCGGGCGGTCGCGCAAGGGGCAGCTCAAGCACGCCGATCGGCTCGGCGCTCGCTACGTTGCCCTGGTGGGCGACGATTCGACGATCCTGAAGGACATGCAGGCGGGCGAGCAGCGCGACGTTGCCGCGGGCGACGTCGTGGCGCGGATCCTGCGCTCGCGGGGCCTGCGGTGAGGCGCGCGCCGCGCGCCAACGCGTACCGCGACAGCTGGTCGGGAGCCCTCGACGCGCAGCGGGCCGGCTCTAGGGCAACGGTCGCCGGCTGGGTGCACAACCGCCGCGACCACGGCGGCCTGATCTTCGTCGACCTGCGCGACCGCTCGGGCATCGTCCAGCTCGTCTTCCACCCGGAGAACGGCGCCGGGCTGTTCGCGGCCGCCGAGCGGCTGCGCTCGGAGTACGTCATCAGCGTCGCCGGCGATGTCGTGCTGCGCGAAGCCGGCCAGATCAACCCGAACCTCGTCACCGGCGAGATCGAGATCCAGGTCACGACGATGGACCGGCTGGCGACCTCCGAGACGCCGCCGTTTCCGCTGGACAGCGAGGTCGAGCTCGACGAGATGACGCGTTTGCGCAACCGCACGCTCGACCTGCGCCGGCGGCCGATGGTCGACGCGCTCGTGCTGCGCCACGAGGTCGTGCGGACGATCCGCGAGACGCTCTCCGACGAGGACTTCCTGGAGGTCGAGACGCCCGTCCTGACCCGCTCGACGCCCGAGGGCGCGCGCGACTTCCTCGTCCCGTCGCGCCTGCAACCGGGCAACTTCTACGCGCTGCCGCAGTCGCCGCAGCTGTTCAAGCAGCTGCTCATGGTCGCCGGCTACGAGCGCTACTTCCAGATCGCGCGCTGCTTTCGCGACGAGGACCTGCGCGCCGACCGCCAGCCGGAGTTCACCCAGCTCGACCTGGAGATGTCGTTCGTCGGCGAGGACGACGTCATCGACGTCAACGAGCGGCTCATGGCGAAGGTCTTCGCGCTCGGCGGGATCGACATCCAGGCGCCGCCGTATGCGCGCATGAACTACGCCGAGGCGATGCTGCGCTTCGGCTCTGACCGGCCCGACACGCGCTTCGGCCTGGAGATCACCGATGTCTCCGAGCATCTGCGCGCGTCGGAGTTCAAGGTCTTCGCGAGCGTCCTCGATCGGGCCGACCCACCCGGGGTCGTGCGGGCGATCAACGCCGGGACGCGCGACGTGGCCCGCAAGGAGCTCGACGAGCTGACCGAGATCGCCAAGCGGGCCGGCGCGGGCGGCCTCGTGTGGGCGTTCGTGCAGGAGGACGGCGGCTGGCGCTCGCCGATCGCGAAGTTCCTCTCCGGGGCCGAGATCGGCGCCGTGACGGCCGCGCTCGGCGCGCAGCCGGGCGACCTGCTCCTGGCGGTGGCGGACGCGGCGCCGGTCGCCGCCAACGCGCTCGGCACGCTGCGCCTGGAGCTCGCCGACCGCTGGGACCTCGTGCCCGCCGGCCGCCACGACGTCATGTGGGTCGTCGACTTCCCGATGTTCGGATACAACGCCGACGAGGATCGCTGGGACGCGCTGCATCACCCGTTCACGGCGCCAACCGCAGCGACCGGCAACACCGCCGAGGACCTCGCCGCGACGAGCCCGGGGGAGTGGCGCTCGCGCGCGTACGACCTCGTCGTCGACGGCTGGGAGCTCGGCGGCGGCTCGATCCGCAACCATGACCCCGCCGTCCAGCGCCAGGTCTTCAGCGCGATCGGGATGGACGACGACGAGGCCGAGGCCCGTTTCGGGTTCCTGCTGGAGGCGTTGCGCTTCGGAGCCCCGCCGCACGGTGGCATCGCCTTCGGCATCGACCGGATCGTCGCGCTGCTGCTCGGCCGCGACTCGATCCGCGACGTGATCGCGTTCCCGAAGACCGCCAGCGGCTCGGACCCGCTGACCGGCGCCCCGGCGGCCGTCGACGCGCGCCAGCTGCGCGAGCTCGGCCTGCGCAGCACCGTCGCGCCGGGCCAGTAGCTGCACTAGGCCGCCTGCCGCCGCGCTGCGTCGCGCAGGAGGCCGGCGACTTCGGCGGCGGTCTGCTCGTGGCGTTGGGTGACGTCGCCCCAGGTGTAGGCGATGTGCTGTGAGCGCCGGCGGCGTGCGACATCGGTTTCGAAGGCGTGACGGGTGGCGTGGTAGCGACAGGTGTCGGCGGGATCGTGATCTCCGGCGGCGGCGCCTGGCCGCGGATGATGCGGGCGAGATGTGCCGCGGCGCGTGTGCTCAGGCAGGCGCTGTATCCGCCGGCCAGCAAAGCGGCCATGTAGTCGCCCAGCGTCGACGGCGCGGTGTGCCCGAGCGCGTAGACGCCCTGGTGCAGGCGCCGCAAGCGCCCGTCATTGAGCCAGCGCGTGATGCGCTGGCGGTTGAAGCCGGCTTCGTGGAGTAGCTGCTCACGAGTGG